>JAIDJZ010000344.1 GCA_029051965.1 Paramuribaculum sp.
CCCAGACTCTGTTTGAACAGACAATGATCATCTTCGACTGGTTTCTGGTCGACGAGTGTCAGTTTCTTACGGCCAAACAGGTTGATCAGCTTGCCCGCATTGTCGACGATTTCGGCAGCAATGTAATCTGCTACGGTCTTCGCACCGATTTCCAAAGCAAACTGTTTGAGGGCAGCCGACGCCTATTCGAGATTGCAGACACAATAGACGAGATCAAGTCGACATGCAATTGCGGCCGCAAAACGATTGTCAACGCGCGAATAGATGCCAACGGAGACTTTGTCGAAGAGGGAAACCAGGTTGAGATCGGAGGCGATGACCGTTACATAGCCGTGTGCCGCAAATGCTGGCGCAACAAGAAGATCGAGCAGTCGACCCGCGATGCCCTGCCGTTTCTTGAACTGAAATCCCATAAATGACCTATTGCGGGAGAAGCGGTTAAACTTATGATCCAAAATCGAGTCATAGAAATCAATGACTCCGAGGTTCACCTTTTTATTTCTCTACAGATTATGAAAAATCCAGTCAAACTTGCGCTGCTGATCTTCCTTTTCGGAATCGGTACGATTTCCGCAAAAGCCATTTCACTGGGAAATGAAACAATAAATTACAAAGTCATCTACAAATGGGGACTTGTCCACAAACAGGCCGGCCGCGCACGACTTCTGCTAAAGAAATCCGGATCTCACTACAAGGCTTCGGCTTATGCGCGCTCCGAGCCATGGGCCGACAAGATCTACTCACTGCGCGACACTATGTACACGACCATGAATGCCGCCGACTTCTCCCCTACCAGATATGAGTATATAGCACACGAAGACGGGAAGTATTCCCACGACATAATCACATTCACCCACAGCGGCAATAATGTGACCGGGAAATGCTCGCGAACCCGCCAGAAGAAAAACGAAAAGAAACCGACCACCGTCTCGATCACCCACACGGCGTCGGGTATGACTGTCGACATGCTCAGCTCGTTCTACTATCTTCGCTCGCTTGATTTCTCTACGATGAAACCTGGAACCAGAAAGGTCATCAACATATTTTCGAGCAAGAAAAAAGAGATTCTGACTTTCACATACAAAGGGCTGCAATCATTGAAATATGACGGCAAAACCTATCAGACCTACAAGGTAGTCTTCACTTTCACTTCCGACGGAAAGAAACAGACATCCGATCCGATCGAGGCCTGGGTGTCGGCGGATGCGCGCCGCATTCCGCTGAAGCTTGTCGGCAAGCTGAAAATCGGACAGGTTCAGTGTCTCTATGTTCCGTAACTGATTCCAACGCAGACCCCACTTATCAAATATGAACCGCAGGATTTTCCTTTCCGGCGCTATGGCTTTCTCAATTCTTACGGCCTCAGCTATGTCAAAACATCTTCAGATAGCCTACACGACTGACGTCCACGGCTGTTTCTTCCCGACGAACTATTCGACCCTCACGGACGGAGAAGGTTCACTTGCGCGAATCATGACTGCCGTGGACTCTCTCCGTTCCCGTCCTGAAGGCAAAGAATTGCTGCTTCTTGACAACGGAGACATCCTGCAGGGCCAGCCTACCGCATATTATTACAACTACATTGACACAACGGCAACCCATCTTGTTTCAGAGATACTGAACTATATGGGATATGACGCTACGACGATCGGGAACCATGATGTCGAGACCGGACATCCGGTCTACGACCGTTTCAGACGGTCCAATAGCATGCCGATGCTCGGTGCAAACGTGATCGACATCAACAGCGGCGAGCCGTATTTTCAGCCCTACGCAGTGTTCGACCGTAATGGAATCCGCGTTGCAGTGCTCGGAATGATCACCCCCGGCATACCCTCCTGGCTGCCTGAAATCCTCTGGTCCGGTCTCAGATTCGACGACATGACCGAGACCGCGCGCAAATGGATTCCAATAATTAAGGAAAAGGAGCACCCCGACATCATAGTCGGCCTCTTCCACTCGGGCCATAACGAAGCTTCAACAACGGGAAACGTCATAGAGAACGCCTCGGTCAAGGTGGCCCGCGAAGTGCCCGGATTCGACGTTATCCTCATGGGACACGACCACCGGCTCTATAACGAAACAATCACGAACGTCGAAGGGAAGAGCGTAAAAGTCCTTAATCCGGCCAACAACGCGCGCTATCTCGGACTCGTGGACATCGACATCGAGGTCAACGAGTCCGACAACGCCATTCAACAAAAAAGTATCAGGACAGGCCTCATTGACGTGCGCCGCATTGAGCCGTCACAGGATTTCATGAATCAGTTCAGGCCACAGTGTGAGGCGGTCCACTCATTTGTCAACCGAACGATCGGAGAATGTCAGACAGACCTTTCAGCCGATGATGCATTTTTCGGACCGTCGAAATTCATGTCGCTGCTCCACAAGCTCCAACTCGAGATTTCGGGTGCGGACATTTCATTCGCGGCTCCACTCTCGTTCGGAGCAATGATCCGTAAGGGTCCTGTCAGAGTAAGCGACATGTTCACTCTCTATAAATACGAGAACATGCTCTATGTAATGGAGCTTACCGGCGCAGAAATAAAGAACTACCTTGAAGAATCGTATAGCCTCTGGACTGCTCAGCTTAAGCCCGGACAGCCGCATATTATAAATTTTGCATCCGACAGTCCCACCGCATCCGACAACAGACTGTCGAATCCGGCCTACAATTTCGATTCGGCTGCAGGAGTGAACTATACGGTTGACATTACCAAGCCGAAGGGAGAAAAGATCACCATCACCGGCATGAGCGACGGACGCGTTTTTGACCCCGCGGCAAAATATACAGTGGCAGTAAATTCATATCGTGGCAACGGCGGAGGCGATCTGCTGACCAAAGGTGCAGGAATCAGTCACGAAGAGCTGAGCGGCAGGGTGATGAGAGCTACCGAAAAAGATCTGCGCTATTATCTCATCAAAGAGATTGAAAAAAATCCGGTCATCGAGGGGAGCCAGATCTCAAACTGGAAGTTCATTCCCGAACAGACAGCAGCGGAGGCCATAGCCATTGACCGCAAAATCCTCTTCTCTCCCGAGAGTTCAAAAGAGCAGAAGTGACAGTGCCATTATCGCCATTCCGGATATGACTCCGATCATCGCCATGTGGTGATGACCGAAACGTTCTGATCCCGGAAGCAGCTCGTCGAACGAAATGTAGACCATGATCCCGGCGACAACAGACATCAGCACCGCACTCATCACCGGACTCCAGAAAGGCAGGATGAAGAGTGCAGCGAATATGGCACCCACTGGTTCTGCAAGGCCTGACAAGAGCGAATATTTAAGCGCTTTTTTTCTGTCTCCTACAGCATGGTAGATCGGGACAGAAACCGCAATGCCTTCCGGTATGTTATGGATCGCGATCGCGACCACGACAGGAAGGGCCATTGAGAGACCTTCGAGTCCGGCGACAAATGTCGCAATTCCTTCAGGAAAGTTATGGATTCCGATTGCAAGGGCGAGCATGAACGCAGTGCGGTGAAGCTGCGGGTCATTCCCACCGGTCCGCATAGACTCAACCATCATGACCTCATGCGGATTCTCGTCCTCCGGAATAAGCCAGTCGATCAATGCAATCAGAGCAACACCGGCAAAGAAAGAAGCGAGGACGATTATCTCTCCCAACTTTCCGCCATAGGTAGCCTGAATGTCACTCAACGATTCGGGCAACAGTTCCATGAAAGAGATGTAGACCATCACACCCGCTGACAATCCGAGAGCCCATGACAGGAATTTTTTGTCTGTCCGACCGGAATAGAACGCCATCAGCGAACCGATTCCGGTCGAAAGTCCTGCGACGAGTGTCAACCCGAGAGCCAATAACAAATCAGAGAAAGAGACATCCATAGAATATAGGCAAAAGTTTGTTTAATTCTATCCATTCTAACGTCTGAGGCGCAAAATCGTTTCAAGGACGAGGCAGCGGGAGCAAACGGAACAATAATCGATAGGCGCGCTTAAGAATGCCTTGCGACGGATCGGCAACCGGGGTTACGGAGGGCCGACTCTCGGGGATTCCGCAACCGAGAATCCCAGCATACTCCCTGACTTCCTGCTTCAGACTTTCATCGGAAGCGACAGCTGCCATAGCCTTCACAATATCGGAAGATGCTGATCTGAGGCCATCGACTATCTCCGGACGGCCTGCGAATTCCCTCATCAGATTCAACCGGACTTTCAGAGACATGCGGTATCTCGTAAACTGATCATTGAGACTCCATGCACTTCCGGCGGCTTTGCGATAAACGCCCATCGGACGACGGAAAAAGTGGATTGTGCCACGCGAGGCAAAAAGCATATGGAGAGCATAGTCCGGCGCGCGATCCTCCAGAATCCACTCCTGAAGATTGCCGAGATCTACGGCATCCGCACGATAAAGGACCGACAGATTCGTGATGAAATTGCTCGTCGACAATAGACGGACATCACAGTCGGCGGGAGTCGAACCATTGCTGAAAGTCTTTTCGCCAGTCGATTCATAGTAGTTCACAACACGATGGAACGCAACCGTACAGTCGGAATGGGCATCCATGTAACCGACCATTTTTCTGAGTTTGCCACGGTAGAACCAATAATCGTCGGCATCGCATATTGCCAGATATTTTCCACGCACATGACGAAAGCCTTCTATATAGTTGCGCTGCAGCCCGAGATTCGAAGGATTACGAAAATAGCGCACGATTTCGGGATAGCGTTTTTGCCACTGCTTCGCTATCTGACCGGTCGCGTCGGTCGAGCAGTCGTCCATGACGATCAGCTCAATCGGGAACGGAGTCCGCTGGCAGACAACACCTTTGATCGCATCAGATATATAATCCGCTTTATTATATGCGATCATGACGACTGAGACAACAGGGAGGCTACTCTTATCCATATTCTTAGAATTAGTATTAAGTAAGTGTTCAAATTTAAACGATAGTAAGTGAACGAAAATCTTTTATACAATCTGTTG
>JAIDJZ010000345.1 GCA_029051965.1 Paramuribaculum sp.
GGGCTGGAAGTGAGAGGCGTTGTGGCCGATTTTGTCGAAGTGGCCGATAATGTCGAATCCGCCCCGGGCAACCATTTCAAGGGAGCTGTCGAAGAAGCTGTTGACGACGTAGGGGAGGTCGTTGCGGAAATTGAGGGCCATTTTTCTGCGGAATGATTCGAAGTTTCCGTCGACATCGACGTAGTCGCCATCCTGCGATCTGACGAAGTGGACTGATCCGATGCGGTAGTCGAGTGGCATTTCCTGAAAATAAGGGATTGCGGGTCCCCATTCCGGCCCGATATAGTCTATTTCCATTCCGGAATAGAGGTTGATCGAGTTGCCGTGGATCTGTCTGAGGCGGCAGACTTCGTCGAGATAGAGCGCGACGTCGGTCTTTTTCATGTTGCACGGGGAGTCTACGCAGATGGGGGAGTGGGGGGAGAAGCCCCAGTGGGTGAATCCCATGCCGAGTGCGGCTTCGGTCATCGTTGCCATCGTTGCGCGACCGTCGCAGAACTGTGTGTGGGAATGGAAGTTGTATTTGTCGGTAGATCGGATTATAGAGCGGAAATCAATCATTTTCTGGCGGGGTTGAATGGTGTTGTTACAGGTCTTCCGATGAGTAGGGCTGCGGTGGCGGCGCAGGCAATGGCGAGGCCGACAAGAGTCGCAGTTGTCTGCGGGATTCCGAACCCTTCTGGAGCTGGAGCGCAGAGGATATAGGAAACGGAGACGGTTGTCATGAAGATGGCAGGTACGAGGGCGAGAATGAAGAATCGCGTGCGGCGGGCAAGATAGATTGTGACGGCCCAGAGCGTGATTGCCGCGAGGGTCTGGTTGGACCATGCGAAATAGCGCCACAATGTGTTGAAATCCATCAGCATGACAGCTGCGGTAAGGATAAACAGCGGGATGGCGACAGCCAGACGCTGCCATAGTCCGGTCTGGGGCAGTCGGAGCATGTCGGCAACGGAGAGCCGGGCGCTTCTGAGTGCGGTGTCGCCGGTTGTGATCGGAGCTGCCACGACTCCGAGGACGGCAAGGATTCCTCCGATGACGCCGAGCCAGGAGAAGGCGACGTCGTGGACGAGTGTTCCGGCGGAATGTCCGTCTCGGGCCATGTAGGCGGCGAGCTGATCGTAGCCTCCGGTGAAGGCTACTGCTGCTGCGGCCCATATGAGGGCTACGATTCCTTCGGCGACCATTGCTCCGTAGAATATCGGGCGGGCAAGTTTTTCGTTGGTCAGACAGCGGGCCATCATCGGCGACTGTGTCGCGTGGAAACCGGAGATGGCTCCGCAGGCGATGCTGACGAACATCATCGGAAAGACGGGGAGTCCCCGGGTGTCATAGGTCCGGAAGCCGTCGGCGAATGATACGGGAATCTGAGTGTCGCCGAAGAAGAGGACAATCATGATTCCTGCGGCCATGAACAGAAGGGCGAATCCGAAGAGAGGATAGAGGTTGCCGATGAGCCGGTCGATCGGAAGGAGAGTGGCGAGGATGTAGTAGATGAAGATTGTGGCGATCCAGAAGGATCTGTCCATCCACGAGGGGGTCATCGAGGAGAGTAGTCCGGCCGGTGTGATGACAAAGACGGCTGCGACCAGAATCAGAAGAAGCACTGAGAAGAGGCGGGTGAAGTTCATGACGCCCTTTCCGAGCTGAGAACCGATGATCTCAGGGAGTGAGCGTCCTCCCATGCGGATCGAGATCACTCCGGAGCAGAAGTCGTGGACACCGCCGGCGAGGATTGTTCCGAATGCGATCCACAGGAAAGCGGCAGGGCCGAACATGATGCCCATGATCGCGCCGAAAATCGGTCCGAGTCCGGCAATGTTGAGAAACTGGATCAGGAAGACCCTCCAGGGTGCGAGAGGACGGTAGTCGATGTCGTCGCGCATGGTGTAGGCCGGCATCTGACGGGTGGAGTCGGTTGCGAGAAGCCGGTCGATGAGGGTGCCGTAGATCAGATAGCCTCCGATAAGGACGGCGAGGGAGAGTAGGAATGCTGTCATTTTCTGTCTGAATTACATTCCGGTTTCGGCCGAAACGACTTCGTTGGCAAGACGCTTAAGGTCGTTGCGCAGCTGTTCGAGTTCGGTTTCTTCGCTGAGGATTTCGTCGGCGAGAGATGTTTCGCCCTGGCCATATTTCTGTCGGAGGGAGAGAAGCCGTGTGTTGCGGTCGGCGAATTCGTCGTAGGCCGAGAGGTATTCGCGCATCAGTTCGGCGGCTTCAGGCTGTGTGAAGTCAGCGATCCGGGTTATGACGCGTCCGTCGGGGAGCGCGAACATGATGTGGCCGTCGGACGATTGCTGTCCGGCTTGAGCGGCTATGTTTCGGATTGCCTGAAGATATTTTGAATAGTCTTCGCCGGGTCTGCGCGTTTTTGCGATAGAGCTGATTCTTGCGCGGTCGGTCAGATCCGGAGTCCCGTCGACGGGGTAGTTGTCGCGGAGTTCCTGCGGGACGAAAATGTAGACGGTCAGTTTTCCTGGAATCAGGTTGCGGTCGGTCGCCCACCATCCGACGCCTGTCGCGTCGTCGATGGCAAGCAGATAGTCGTCCATCGGTGAGTTATAGGGCATTCCGATGTTCTGCGGGTTGAGATAGCGGTCGCCGTCGTTGCGGGTCACGTAGATGTCATAGCCCCCGAGTGAGCCTTCGCCGTCGCTGGCATAGTAGAGGGTCATTCCGTCGGCAAGGAGGAAGGGGTAGCTTGCATTGGCTCCGAGGCAGAGATCGTCGCCGATGGGTGCGGGCTGTTCCCATGAGCCGTCGGCAAGATGGTTTGTCTCGACGATGTGGATGTTGCCGTTGCTGTCGGGCTGTCCCCAAAGCATTCGTTCGCCGTTTTCGGAGACATAGACGGTTGTCGGTCCGTCGGTCTTCATGTTGCGCGGGAGCGCGGCGGTGGATGCTATGGTTCCGGTAGTCGGCGAGATCGAATAGGCTCGGAAGAATGAATCTTTGTCGACGGTCATTGAGTCGATGACAATGACTTTTTCGACGCGGTCGAGCATTGTCCGGCCGATTTCGGCGCGGCTGATGACCTCTTCAGCGAGAGAGTGTTCCGGACCGTCGGCGTTATGTTTGGATGCGAGATATTTTTCGGCACGGGCCGTAGCGCCGTCGAAATTATAGTTTTCGAGTTCGATCAGGGCGATCCAGGGGTTTGCGTCGTTGCCGCCACGGTTGAGGTAGGTGACTGCTTTGCGGTTCTGTCCGGCTTCATAGAGAGCGCGGCCGGCTTTGAAATTGAGGGCTGCATTTGCCGGGGCCTTGTTGGCGAGAGCTGAAAGCGAGTCGGCGTTTTCGGCTGCATGGCCGAAGATGGCCGGCAGCAGAATGGTTGAAATGGTCAGAAGCGTCTTATGCGGTTTCATTTGACAGACAGATTCGGTTAAGTGGTTGTCATTTAAATCGAAGCATACTCCGGATAGCAAAGTTAAAGAAAATCATCGTCACGCGCAAAAAGATTGTCTCAAAAAACCTTTCTTCTTCGTGACGGGGAAGGCGGCGCGATCAGTCAAGTGGTGCGCCGAGGTTTTCTTCCTCCGGAGCTGTGGGCGGAGCGGGGACGGGAGCTTCGCCGGGAACTTTGGGCCGTTCGGGCATGTCTTTGTCTGACGGCAGGGGCTTCGGCGCATCGGCCGGAGATCTGGAGCCGGATAAGACGTTGCCGAGGTCGATTCTCTCCGGCATAGACGGTGCGGGAATCGAGTCAGGGATTGAGTCGAAGAGGATTTCCGCCACGACCGGAGCTTTTGGATTCGGTTCGGTAGTCTGGCGGGAGATGCGTAGCTCTTCGGGCTTAATCGGTTCGGCTGAACGGAAGAGTTCGATCATTTCAGGCGGAATGACAAAGACGTCGCCGGGGGTTCGTGGCCGGAGGTCTTCGTACCATCCGAATTTGGGCAGGAAGTAGGAGTTGCGTTTTGCCAGATAAAGAGGCGTTATTTTCGATGTCGTCTCGGGCCAGAAGGTTATTTTCTCGATTTCGTTTTTGCTGAAGTATGCGTCCATGTAGCTGCTTTCGACGTAGGCGAACTTGTTGTAGGTCGAGTCGCTTTCCATCGGGAATACATTCAGCATGACGTTGCCTTCGACGTAGAGCCGGGTTATTGTCGAGTCGTTGAACCAGGCTGTCATGTCGTTGCCTGAGATCTGGTTGTAGCAGTCTTCGGCGATGTGTTCGGCCATGAATCCGGTCTGGGGGAGACGTGCCCAGTCGACGGTGGAGTCGGCCATGTGGACGTTGATTATGTTGCCGAAAATCTGACGGTTGTCGGTCCATGCGACGGGGTGTCGGTAGAGGTGCATTATCGAGTCGCGCTCGGTCAGCGACAGCGAGTCGCATATGGCCTGGATGTCGAAGCGGAAAATACGGACGTTGTGGAAGGCGTTTGTCACGCGTGTCGAATCGACGAGGTCGAGATAGGTCAGAATCGTGTCGCCGTGGAGGTAGAGGGTGTCGCCTTTTGAGTATTCCTTAGCGAGGGCGCGTCCGGTGACGAATGCGCTGTCGCGGACTTCGTCATAGAAACCGTAGTTTCCGAGAATGCGGCTTTGTCTGGCTGAATCGATCAGGACCATGTTGCCGAAAGCTTCGCCGTATTGCTTTTTCCGGTCATAGAACAGAGTGTCGCCCATCAGGATGTTGCCTTTGTTGGTTCTGACTGTCGAGCGGCTGAAGAGGTCGGCAAGTCCGTTGTCGGTGTTGTAGATTCCGCGTGAGGTGTAGATCGTTCCGTCGGAGTTGATGATCTCGCTCGGGCTGTTTAGTTCGGCGATGTGGGTTGCCGTGTTATAGTAGAGTGCTTCGGTGTTGATTATCAGCTTGTCGTTTTTCTGCTGGCTTTCAAGATGGACGTCGTAGTTGAAGTAGGCCTGTTTGGTTCGTGGCTGATATTGTCCTTCGACAGAGGTCCGGACGTTTTGCCGGTCGGGCAGTTTTCCGCCGATGGTGG
>JAIDJZ010000346.1 GCA_029051965.1 Paramuribaculum sp.
TAAGATCGTCGGCAGCGTCAGATGTGTACAAAGAGACAGATTTCACAGATTAGAGCCATGCGATTATTGGAAAACGATGCGCTGATTGAGCGCAGAATAAAAGAGGAACTGGCGACAGCTGCTGAACGTACATCGCAGCTTATCCACCGGCTTTCAGCCATGCCGGACCAAGCCTCAAGATATAATTATCTTGCGGAGGAAAGGTCTGAAGAAATATATCTGTACGACGGTTTCTTCTGGAAGGTCGGCTCGCATAGCCTCTGGCGCTGCCAGGACAAAAATGCAGGTGTTGAGGTTGCGAATCCGATCACACTGGTGGGTATCGAAGGAGCGACCTCTCTCAGGGGCAAATTGAGCATTCCGGCAAAGATAAAACTTCCAGGCCTTACACTCGGAATAATGGTCCTTGACGGCATCGCGCCACCGCCGGAGGGATGTTCGTCATGGGAAAGGATTCGGTTTGATCTGTATAAAGGCATCAGCCTCTGGGGGCTTGATGTCGACGAACTCGAAATAGCCGACAGCATCACAACCCTAAGAAATATCTCTGAATATCGGAATCTTAAATCATTTCGATTTCCAAACAACTTCAGAGAAGCAGCCGGACTCCGCAGTGGATGCCTCTGCAATTGTCCAAAACTTGAGACTATCGAATTCGGCCAGTTCCCAATCTATGGAAACACCACTTTCTTTGAAGAATGCCCTGCGCTGAATAGGTTTATTGTTCCTGATCTCACTTGGTGTGGCAAACTGTCTGATCAGGCAAAAGACTTCTGCGATGTTCAAGAGCGGAATTATGTTGACTTCACCGAGTTGTTTGAAAAACGCCGTAACAAAATCACAGGAGAACCGATTACCATCGAAATCCAAGACGCAGAGAAATACCTGAGCCATTTTGAAATTCCGGAATCCTATGAAGAGGCATATCATACGGGAATCTTTCTGGAACAGTTCCCGCACTATTATGAAATGATCAAAAGTGTGGTCATGCGGCCTCAGATGAAATGGCTTGATGACGAAGAGTGTGATTGTCAGCAGTATTCACTCGACATGTGGTATTTTGGCGACGATAAGGACCGATCTTTCCCCATTCGACTTGAGAACTGTGTCAATCTCGAATGTCTGACGCTTCCGGACTGTTTGAAAAACATTCCGCTGGCGGCATTTACCGAATGTGTAAACCTGCGGGAGATCCACCTCCCGGCCTCACTGGAATATATCGGACAGCTCGCATTCGCAGGTCTCCAGCATCTCACACATATAGAATTCCCCTCCTCCGTGCGCAGAATCTGCGGAAACGCCTTTGCCGGCACAGGGCTTACTGAAGTCGTCCTACCGGCTGAATGCGAACTCGAACCGGAAGCGTTCGATTCCCACGTAGTCATAACCAAAACCGGCCTCCTACCCTAATCAACAATATCCGTCCAGGCAAATACAGCGACAGAGCCGCCCTGTGGTGGGGGCGGCTCTGCTGTCGGGAGAAGAGAAAATCGTATGTTGTGTCAGAGGATGTTTTCGCGGATCGTCGCGACGATGTGGCGGACATGCTCGTCCGTCACCCACGGGCCGGCCGGAAGGCAGATGCCGGTGGCGAACAGCGACTCGCTGACGCCGTTCGT
>JAIDJZ010000347.1 GCA_029051965.1 Paramuribaculum sp.
TTCTCTGGCAGTTATTGGGCGCATCAGGGCAATATATTCCCGTTTTTTGAGTTATAGTTATGTTGAACCCGACATTGGCCCGATGGCGTTTTATGCCATTCGGATTCCGCTGTCTGTTGCAGTCTTTAAACATTATTTGACCATGACTATATCACGGATCTTTCGTCCAGCTCTCCTTCTCTTCGCGCTGGCGTTCGCTTCGATGGATCTGCTTGCCGATTCGAAAGACGATTTCAATCCGGTTCAGACCGGAACAAACTCCCTGAACATTGCTCCCGATGCCCGTGGTGCTTCGATGGGAGATCTCGGTGCGGCTACCGATCCCGACGCCAATTCCCAGTACTGGAACCCCTCTAAATACGCTTTTGCCTACAGCCAGGGAGCGGTCTCGTTGAACTACACCCCGTGGCTTCGCAAACTTGTCAACGACATCTTTCTGGCCGATCTCGCCGGCTACTGGAAGCTCGGCTCCGGTGACAATCAGGCCGTCTCAGCCTCATTGCGCTATTTCTCGCTTGGAGAAGTGACAACAAACTCTCCGGGCGACACTCAGGTCGCGCAGACTCTGAATCCCTATGAGATGTCGTTCGACGTCGGATATTCCCGCAAGCTCTCCGAGAAATTCTCGATGGGAGTAGTCTTCCGTTATATCTATTCCGACCTCGGGTTCTCCGATTCCTATGCAGGCGACCAGTCGGCCGGAGCTTCCGCATTCGCAGCCGACATTTCCGGCTACTACACGACCTATCCCATTATCGGACGCAACGAATGTCAGTGGTCATGGGGTTGGAATATTTCCAACATCGGTACGAAAATATCGTATAATCATGGCGATAATCCCGCCTTTCTTCCGACCAACCTCCGTCTTGGAACGACGTTCATGTTCCCCCTCGCCGACTACCACAATCTTGCCCTTTCCGTCGACGCCAACAAACTGCTCGTCCCGACCCGTCCGCGTCTGAAAGACTTCCAGGAAGATGGCAAGACCGATCTCGACGCCCAGCGTGACTACAATGAAGCTCTCGAAAACTGGGAAAACATGTCGCCGATCACCGGAATTTTCAAATCATTTACCGATGCGCCCGGCGGGTTTTCTGAAGAACTGAAGGAAATAACATGGTCGCTCGGTGCCGAATACAGCTACAATCAGCAGTTCTTCCTTCGTGCCGGCTATTTCTATGAGAATGCAATGAAAGGCAATCGTCAGTATTTCGGCGTCGGAGCCGGTTTCGCGCTCAACGTCCTTCGTCTCGATGCATCCTACATGCTCGCGACCGCTCAGACTTCGCCGCTCGACCAGACCTTGCGATTCACCCTGACGTTCGACATGGACGGATTGAAAGAAATCTTCGGCCGTCGCTGACAACTTCAGATATTATATAACCATGATTCAGATTCCTGACCTACGTACAGGCATGGGCTTCGATGTCCATGCGTTCGCTCCCGACAGAGAATTGTGGCTCTGCGGTGTAAGAATTCCTGCCGACATGGGGCTTCTCGGACATAGTGATGCCGACGTTGCGCTCCATGCTCTCTGCGACGCTCTTCTCGGAGCGGCCGCACTTGGCGACATAGGCCATCATTTCCCCGATACAGATCCCCACTACCGGGGCATTGATTCCCGCCTGCTGTTGCGTCATGTCGTAGAATTGCTGGTTGAAAACGGCTTCTCGATCTCAAACGTCGACGTGACCATAATCGCGCAGGCCCCGAAGGTTGCCCCCTACATTCAGCAGATGCGCTCCACTGTCGCATCGGATCTTGCGATAGCGGTCGACCGTGTAAGTGTCAAGGCAACCACAACCGAACATCTCGGATTCACCGGCCGCCGCGAAGGAATCGCTTCACTCGCCTCCGTGCTCCTCTGCAGACTATGAGCAGGTTAACTTGAGATTCCATCCGCTCCCGCTTGACATTTGCTATTAAAAACCTCTAATTCTAAATCAATTGTTATGAAATGCTCCGTTTGTGGCTCGGCGATACCCGATGGCGCGCGTTATTGCAGCAACTGCGGTGTCAGTCTTGCCGCGCAATTTCCGCCTCCTCCGTTTTCTGACGGCAATGAAGACGATCGGACCGTGCTGTGCCATTGTGTACCCCCGGTCGCTCCGCCTCCCTATGTCCGTACGGCAGAGCCCCCCTCAGTTCGCAAGCGCAATGTCGTTCCGATTGTGATAGCCTCCGTGCTCGCTGTTTGCGTTCTGATCCTGTGTGCAATACTGATCTTTTCCGGACCTACCGCCAACATTAAGGATATTGATCCTGACGAACCGACAGTCACTGCAAAAGAGATCGTTGCCGAACGTTCCGTCTCAAGAACGCTTCGCGCTTCCTATATCGCCGATGCGAATGCCCGCGACGAGCGCTTTCGCTCGTTCGACTGGCTCGTTGATGACTATGTCACTGATGAACAGCTCGAAGATCTTTCTTCCAGTCAGTTGAGAATCCTCCGCAATGCCATCTTTGCCATTCATGGCTATCGTTTCTCGAGTAGAGACATGGCAGACTATTTCAGCCGGTTTGACTGGTATATACCTGTGTCCTCCGATGTCACTGCGTCTCTCTCGACAATCGAAAAGAAAAACATCGAAAGAATCAAAAAATTCGAGTGATGTGCCGCTGGTTGATGACCTTACCGCTGTTTATGGCTGCGGTCTCCTGCAACGGATCTGCCGACTCCGCTTCTGCTGCGGCAACCGTGCCCGACAGCGTCGAAGCCCCCGGAATTGTCTCGGTTGAGGCCGCGAAAGATCCGGCCGACACTCTTTTGTTCAGCCGAAAAGTAAGCCCCGATTCTGCCAATGCTGTCGCTTCATCGTTTCGCGCGGCTTCGGCGGCTCTCCTTTCGGCCTACCCCGACTTCATAGTGGCCCTTGAGGACAACTACGTCTGCTTTGCCGACGGAAGCAGGCTGCCCTATGATGACGGACGGGTCAAGGATTTCGACACACTTCTCGACGACGGAGATATCGAAGACATGTTCTTTATTCCCTACAACTCTGCCGCTACCCCTCCCTCCTATCTCCACGATGCCGGCCGTTCCCGCAACGAACCGCTGTTCAAAAAAATGTACGGCAACTCGCCCGCCGCCGTGAAAAATAATCTTGTCAAGGTCGACTGGTTCGGCCAGAAGGTCGACTTCAGCCGGGTTAACGGCGCTGCCGACTCGCTGGCGAAGGTGGCGGCTGAGATCGCCAATTATCCCGAATTGCGCAAATACATCGCTTCTTCCGGAACTTTCTATTGGCGTCCCGTGCGCGGTGCGAAGAGGTTGAGCGCACACTCCTACGGAATTGCATTCGACATTGCCGTTCCCTATTCCGACTATTGGCTTTGGAAAACTAAAGGAGCATCCGAGACCGACCGGATTGTCTATGCCAATCGCTTTCCCCGGCAGCTGGTCGAGATTTTCGAGCGTCATGGTTTTATCTGGGGTGGAGCGTGGTATCACTACGACACGATGCATTTCGAATTCCGTCCCGAGATTATCGCTTATTCCGAAAATCTTTCGTGAGGAATAAGCGAATACATTCCCACATGTAAAAACTTTTTCTCAGAGGCTAAGCAATTGCATTCCACTCTGTTGTGATCTCCGTGGCTCGCTGTCTGATTACTGCTGTAACAATGCTGTAATCATTTTAACTGATTTTAACTTTAAAATACTTGCATGCGGTAAAAAGTGAGTAACTTTGCATTGTCAACGATTTGTAACAACATTGTTGCTCGTCTGACACCGCGAGTCTCTTCCGGTTCTCAAGTAAACAAAAAAGTAAATCCGTTAAATCAAGCCGACATGACAACTACCGCTTCATTCACCAAACGCCTGATGGATCTCCAGGGCAATATGCTCAACTTCGCCTACACACTTACTTCCAACCGCGACGACGCTTACGATCTTCTCCAGGACACAATGCTGAAAGTTCTGGACAATGAAGACAAGTACACCGAAAACACCAACTTCAAGGGATGGGTCTTTACGATCATGCGCAATCTCTTCATCAACAACTACCGCCGCGTTGTCCGTTCGGCGACAGTCGTTGACCGCACCGAAGACCTCTACCATCTCAATCTGCCGCAGGATTCAGGCTTCTCGACTCCGGAAGGGTCTTACGGGGTCAACGAGATCACGGCTGCGATTGAGGAATTTCCTGAAAAATACCGGATACCGTTCACCATGCACGTCTCCGGATACAAATATAACGAAATCGCCGACCACATGGGTCTGCCGATCGGCACGGTCAAGAGCCGCATCTTCTTCGCGCGCCAGGCCCTCCAGCAGCGATTTGCCGACTACCGATGAGCTTTGTCTCTTGATTACTCTGAAATGCACACACGTTTTTGATTGGTTTTAAGAGTATGTTTACTTTTAGCACGAATTAAGAAATACATTGCGCTGTTTGAAAT
>JAIDJZ010000348.1 GCA_029051965.1 Paramuribaculum sp.
CCTGCGGTTCACCATCCCGCCTGACTTTTTCATACCCCCAGCCCCACACATTGTCATATAGCCTCCAAATCCTATTCGTCCGCACCGCATCCCCCCGCCCGACCACATCTTTTTTTAACTCTTTTTCTTTGGGCATCATAAACTAATTTCGTAACTTTGCAGCGATAAGAATAGTTTTTACAGGACCTTGACTCCGCAAGGTTAAAGGTCAGGCGTTGGAATCTCAGCCCAGTCAAGGCTTTGGGATTCCTAAATTTTTTCGCATTCACACAGAGTATGTTTGGGTTGAAAACAACCGGACAATAACCTCACTGAAGCCACAGGAAACCACCGCACAGCATCTTTTTTCGTCGCAGATTCAGGTTTCCGGAGCTTCCGGGGATATACCGGTCCCTCTCTCTCCTGACCAGATTTAAACAAACAAAAAAAACATAAATAAAAAAACTCACCGTTATGCCAATTACCTACATGACCAAGGAAGGCTACAAGAAGAAAATGGAAGAAATAGCCTACCTGGAATCCGTTAAGCGTCCGGAAATCTCGCGTGCGATCGCTGAAGCCCGCGACAAAGGCGACCTCTCTGAAAACTCCGAATACGATGCAGCAAAAGAAGCCCAGGGAATGCTCGAAATGAAGATTTCCAATCTCAAGGACATCCTTGCAAGCTGCCGCATCATCGACGACAGCAATCTCAACAACGAGGAAGTTCAGATCCTCAACAACGTGACAATAAAGAACGTCGCAAACGGAATGGAAATGACCTACACGATCGTGGCCGACTCCGAAGCAAACCTCAAGGAAAAGAAAATCGGATCGAGCACCCCTATCGCTCAGGGTCTCATCGGCCACAAACTCGGCGAAATCGTCGAAATCCGTGTTCCGGCAGGACTCATGAAGTTCGAAATCGTTAAAATTGACTTCTGACAGACTCCGCGCCATGGCATCCGTTTTCTCACTGATCGCAAAAGGCGAGATCCCCTGCTACAAAGTAGCTGAAACCGAAAACTGTCTCGCATTTCTCGACATCAACCCCATCGCTCCGGGCCACACGCTCGTCATTCCCAAACGCGAAGTCGACTATCTGTTCGATCTTCCCGACAGCGAATACACCGAGCTGATGCTATTTGCAAAAAAAGTAGCTCTCGCAGCCGGCAAAGCAATCCCCTGCCAGCGCGTAGCCGAAGCTGTCATCGGTCTCGAAGTGCCCCACGCCCACATCCACCTCGTGCCAATCAACCGCGAGTCTGATCTTGACTTCCGCAACAAGGTGGAGCTCCAGGGCGACGAGATGAAATCGATCGCTGCAAGAATCGCAGCTGAATTCGCATCACAGGCCTGACACCTCTCTGACTGCAACGATCCGACGACTGACAGATGAAGTCACTCCTGTGGTTCAATCCCGAAAATGATCTCGCGCTTGCAGTCGGTGACAGACCGTACACCCCTCCCCGCGCAGCCATTGCGCTCCGAAGGGCCGGAGCTCTGCTCCCGAGTCTGTGGGCCGACGAATCCGACATCATACTGACCGAAGTTCCGACGCCGGTCGACCCTACACTCCATCCCCAGCCCTGGGGATGGAGTTCTTTCACCCGTTCGGTTCTTCTCCGATGCGGAATAGCCGAAGAAAACCTCCCGTCAGCCGACCGCATCAGCCGCATGCGACAGCTGAGCCACCGTCGCTCCGCCTCCCGCCTGCTCAGTATAATAGGCCATCCCGACAGTCTGATTCCGATCGAAGCGACATCCTCTTCTCAGGCCATGAACGCCATTGAACGCTTCGGCGGAAAAGCATTCATAAAACTACCCTGGTCATGCAGCGGCCGCGGCGTAATCGACTCCGGGACCATCCCGACACAACGTCTGTCCGAAATCATCAAAGGGATGATCTCCCGTCAGGGATCAGTCATGGTCGAGCCCCGCTACAACCGTCTCCGGGACTTCGCCGCACTATTCCACTGCAGCCGAGGCCACGTCACCTTCCGCGGACTGTCACTATTCTCAACCGACAGCACCGGCCGCTATTCGGGCAACATCGTAGCCCCGCAGAACCGGATCGAAGCCGCGATTGGTGCCGACATCTCCCCACTCATCCCCGGACTTGAAAACGCCCTTGAACAGATCTACGCCGACGACTATGAGGGATGGCTCGGCATCGACATGCTGCTCCACTCCGACAGTGACGGACACCGACACATCGCCCCGTGCATCGAAATCAACATGCGCATGA
>JAIDJZ010000349.1 GCA_029051965.1 Paramuribaculum sp.
GACGAAGACGGCTATATATTCGCTCACAAGGTAGTTGCCGTCGTGGACACCCACGTCCATTGTTGTCGGAGCGATCGACGCCCGCTGCGGAGCGACCTGCTTCTGACGTTCGAGTCGGTCGCGCTGACATGACACCAAACTGTTCAGCAACAGCGAGGAAAACAACGACCGGCGGTTGAAATCAAGCGAGAGATTCGACGTCAGCGCAAAACGGTTGTAAGTGTTTTTATAGTGGTCGATCTTATTGAAATTCAGATCAGGATCGACTTTCGAATCGTCGAAAGAACCGGTATAGTCAGCCCCTACGCTCCAGCGCACATTGACCGGAGCCGTTGCCCACACGAAATTGCCACGCACCGATCCGGTCAGTCTTTTGTAGTTCTCGAGGCTGTTTCGGGGATCAATTTTCGAATCGAGCCAGCCTCCGTCGAAATTGACCACATGCGAACCGACCGCCAGCCCTTTTCCCAGCGAGAAGAGCTTGCTGTATTCGTCGGCCTTGAAGCGGCCAGTCAGAGGAGTAGCCTTATGAATCCGTTTTATGTTGACCAGACCGGACGTAAGATTTCCGTATTCAGCCGAGGGAATCCCGCGGACAATCTCAACGCTCTCAATGTTGTCGGTCGAGATCGTGCGCATGTCGACACCGCGGTTGACCGTCGAACGGGCTGCCGAAGGATCTGACGAATCACTCAGCGGCACCCCTTGCAGATTGGCGTCTCCGTCAATCGGCGCCCCGTCGACCACAAACCTCGTTCCGAGCGAGGTGATCGCATAGTCATCAGATACCGATGTCTTTGCTCCGGTAGCGGTCATGGCTCCGGTTTCACGGAGAGTGATCGTGTTGGCCGCTCCCATCGAAGGATTCTGCGACACATTGCCGGGCAGCAGTTCAAGCAGATCGGTGAATGAAGTCGGCTGAAGATGCTCCATCGCATCCCGGTCGATCCGCGAGGCACTTGTCAGACCATTGCTCTCGCGTGCCGTGACCACTACCTCATCCAATACGGCCGACGGAGAGAGACGGAAATCCGATGCACGTCCCCTGCGGAGATTCTGTGACACTGCTCCGTAACCTATATAGGAAGCCGTCGCCTTATAAGCTCCGGCAGGAAGCTTAAGCGACCAGCGTCCCTCAGCATCGGCGTGGGTCGTATGATTGCCGGGCATCACCTTTACTGTTGCAAACGGCAGCGGCTCTCCGGTTTCTCTGTCGGAGATTCTTCCGCTAAAAATGATGTCGGCCGCCACTGCGCTCAGCGAGAGCAGCCATGCCAACAAAATGGTTATAATGATTCTCATCAGTTGCTGTCTCTTTTTACGAATGCAAAATTACCTTAGAAAACAGAGGCCAGAAATCCCTAAAAGTGGGTAAAAAATGTCAGCGAAACGCAGCATTCATCACTACTTTCGGGTAATGACAGGCAAAAGCGGCCGTGCTTTTTCACCAAAAATAGGTATTTCCAACGGTTGGAAAACAGAGTAATTTTGCATCGTTATTTAGATCGAATCTAAGAAACTCCTAACCAAACATTATCAGTATGAAAAAAACATTACTCTCGATCATCACCTTCGGCTGCGCAGCTGCCGCAAGCGGAGCAACGCCCGAACACGCTTGGAATGTACTCGTCGACGGACCTCAGGGCGCAGGCGACAACATGTATGGCGTCACTGTCACCAACGACGGCAACCTCGTGACCGTCGGCAACTTCGGTTCGCGCTCGGCAAGCGACGTCATGACATTCGCCGGACAGGAAATCGCAATCGGAGCCAAGACCGACAGCGCGTCGGACAATTACAACCTGCTCGTAACCAAACACGATGCAACCGACGGCTCTCTCATCTGGGCTCTTTCGACAAAGAACGGCGACGTGACATCATCGGGAATAAATTCCGTGTCGGCGACTGCCGATGGCGGAGTCGTTCTTCTGGTCGAAATGCGCTCGTCGAGCGTCACTCCCTATGAATCGCCCGTCATTGTCGACGCTGCAAAGACCGAAATCGACTTCGCCGACTGGAACACATCCTGCTGGATCAGAAATCAGGTTGTCATCAAAGTCTCGAAAGAGGGCTATGTCCAGTGGGTGCGCCGCATTGCCGCCGACCAGCTGCCGGTTCCCAACGCCTCCTCCGGCACATCTGTCACCGCCACAACCAACGGCGCTTTCCCATATGCCGTTGCCGAAGACAGCGAAGGCAACATCTATATTGCCGGCAACCACCGCGTTCCACTCATTTTCTCCGGAGATCAGAACTCCACCTACGTGCTGACGCCGCGCAACATCTCCGCCTACAACGGCGATGTCCAGACCTATGCCGGCGGCCTATATCTTGTCAAACTTGACAAAGACGGCAACTATCTCACCCACCTTCAGGGCACAGCATCCGACGGAATCACAACCGACTACATCAATTCAATGGTCATCGAAGACGACATGATCTACTTCGCCGGCTATTTTCAGGGTAAAGAAGGCTCGAAACTGACGCTTGGCAAGGGAACAGCCACAGCCGAGGTCACCAAACTCAACGACAACAACGCCATTCTGCTCGGAGCTGTGAAATCGACCGTAACCGGCTCGACACACTCGCTCGTGCCACAGTTTCTAACATGCTACAATGAAGCAGACCGCACAGGAAGCACCTCACGCCGCATCCAGCTTCTCGCCCTGCAGAAAGCCGCATCGTCACTCTACTTAATGGGATCTTTCCAGGGTGCCGTCTCAACAAACGAAACCGCCACTCCGCTCATCTCCTCCGCAAGCACCATGCTCGAAGGCTTTATCATCAAGACCGACGCCGCCGACGGCTCCTATCAGGCCGCCGTCGCCAACAACATCTCGATCGGCGGCTATCGCAACCTCTTCGTCCATGATGGCGTGACCTACGCCCTGGGCTACCGCCTCAACGCGACCACAGGAGCCTTCATCGACCGCCTTGACACGGAAACCCTTGCAATCGAGGAAACAACTACTCTCGCAAAAGGCGGCGGCGCTCCGACTCTTATGGCAGGTGCATTTGATCCGGCAACAACACGGATCTTCTCAGCTGTCCGCGGCAACAACACCTTCACGCTGACCGACGAAAGCTCATCGGAAAAACCGGTCAGCTGGGGAGTTCTGGTCAGCTGTCACATCCTTGACAAGAGTCTGTCCGGAGTCTCCACGGCAGAAACCGACGAGACGTCACTTCGCATTGCCGGACTTGAAGGATGCATCGAGATCAACGCCACTGAACCCGCCGACATCCGCATCGCCGACACAAAAGGCAGTCTGATCGACTCACGCAGGGTTGCCGAAGGGTCGACAACCATTCCTCTCCCCGCAGGCATCTACATCGTCAACAGCACAAAAGTGGCCGTGCGATAATTAAGAGCCGGTTCCCCAATATTTGTTAATGCTGGGGAACCGGCTCTTACTCTCCCCCATGACGGGAAGGTTTGCACCAAAGTCCGGCTCAAACCTTCCCGTCTGTCATATGGAATAAATACTATCCTTTTTGTCTTATTTTTGGACAAAACAACGCATAATTAGCGAACATTGGACGAATAGACTGAAATAAGCTATATCTTTGTGCAGAGCTCCATTCTTCTAATCGAAACGACCAGCAATGACCGACAATAAACTTTTCACCCCCGACCCCTCGCGAATCGAGCGTTATTCGACTCAGTTCAGCAGCTTCGAGAACGATTATGTTTTTTCGCGAGTGTCAAAAACCGAGAACTTCAACGAGTTCACCTCCCATTCGATGAAAATGGGAGGTCTGACGATCGTGCTCTGTCTCGACGGAGAATTCGAGTTAGACATCAACCTCGAGACCTACGCCATCGGAGCAAACAATCTGGTCATTGCAGGTCCTGACAGCGTGCTGAGCGTCAAAAACGTCGACTGGGACAAACTCGACACCTACGTCTTCGTGATTTCTCCGGAATTCATTCGCGACATCAACTTCGAGCTCAACCTTGTAGCGACAATGAGCCTCACTTCAAGCCGGCCGCCGCTGATCAAACTGACGCCCGAAGAAGTCAGGCTGATGATCCGCTACTTCGAACTGATTCACTATAACACAGTAGAAAACAGCGACGCACGCTATGTCCGGTCGATTTCGAGATCTCTGATCGCAGCATCGGTCTACCAGCTGATGCAGTTTTTCTCTATGAGAATGGAAGAAAACGAAGCGCCGAAACTGTCGCGACGCGCAAACTATGTCAAAGAATTTCTCCACCTCGTCAACCAGCACCACCGCCGCGAACGCGGAGTGGCTTTCTATGCCTCACAACTCTGCATCTCAGCAAAATATCTGTCGCTCATCATAAAGGAAAGCACTGGCCGCTCAGCTGCCGAATGGATCGACGACTATGTCATCCTTGAAGCAAAGAATCTGCTCAGGTTCTCCGGAAAGAATGTTCAGCAGATCGCCTATGAGCTTAACTTCAGCAACCAGTCGTCGTTCGGAAAATATTTCAAGCACCTGACCGGGATGTCACCTACAAAATTCCAGCGCAGCTGACGGCAGAAACCGCAGCGACCCCACCCGTAAGACCCGCAGGCAGGCGAAGAAATGGAAGAAAATACGGACTATATTTTGTCCGTTCATCCATTATTCTTAACTTAGCTGACTAATTAATCAGGAAACATAAAAATCAGTAATAAATAATGGCTAAAGTTATCATTATCGGAGCGGGCGGCGTCGGCACAGTCGTTGCCCACAAATGTGCGCAGAACCCTGAAGTGTTCACCGAAATCGTGCTTGCATCCCGTACACGCAGCAAGTGCGATGCGATCGCCCGCAAAATCGGAGGCGGACGCATTAAGACTGATTCAGTCGATGCCGACAGCGTCGAACAGCTCGTCGAGCTCTTCAACCGCCATCGTCCCGACATTGTCATCAACGTTGCCCTCCCTTATCAGGACCTGACAATCATGGATGCATGTCTGGAATGCGGCGTCAACTACCTTGATACGGCCAACTACGAGCCACGCGACGAAGCCCATTTCGAATACTCATGGCAGTGGGCCTACAAAGAAAAATTCGAGAAAGCCGGTCTGACGGCCATCCTCGGATGCGGGTTCGACCCGGGAGTTTCCGGTGTATTCACCGCATATGCCGCAAAGCATTATTTTTCCGAAATGCAATATCTCGACATCGTCGACTGCAACGCCGGCGACCACGGCAAAGCTTTCGCCACAAACTTCAACCCTGAAATCAACATCCGCGAGATCACACAGAACGGCCGCTACTATCAGGACGGCGAATGGGTCACTACCGGTCCGCTTGAAATCCACAAGCCCCTGACCTACCCCAACATCGGCCCGCGTGAATCATATCTTCTCTACCACGAAGAGCTCGAAAGCCTCGTGAAAAACTATCCGTCGATCAAACGCGCACGCTTCTGGATGACTTTCGGACAGGAATATCTGACCCACCTGCGCGTGATCCAGAACATCGGAATGGCTCGCATCGACGAAATCGACTACAACGGTGTCAAGATCGTGCCCCTGCAATTCCTCAAAGCAGTGCTTCCCAACCCGCAGGATCTCGGCGAAAACTACCAGGGCGAGACTTCGATCGGTTGCCGCATCGAAGGTCTTGACAAAGAGAAAAACCATCTGACCTACTACATCTACAACAACTGCTCGCACGAAGCCGCCTACCACGAAACCGGAATGCAGGCCGTCAGCTACACCACAGGCGTTCCTGCCATGATCGGTGCCATGATGTTCCTCACCGGAAAATGGGTGAAGCCAGGCGTCCACAACGTCGAGGAATTCGATCCGGACCCCTTCATGGAGCAGCTCAACATCCAGGGTCTCCCCTGGCATGAGGAGAAAAACATCGACCTTGAGGTCTGATTCGGTCAGCCACCCCTTTAACTCAACTCCTCATGGCCTCAGACGCAACATCGCGCTACACCGACAGTCAGGTGGTGGGCATCGCCCGCCACGTGACATGGGTCGGCTTCGGCGTGAATGCCATTCTGGCCGCTCTGAAAATCATTGCCGGAATTGTCGGACGATCGAGTGCGATGATTGCCGACGGCATACACTCGCTCACCGATTTCGTCACCGATCTGATTGTCATCGTGATGATCGGCGTGTCGCGATGGAAGGCCAACAAAGTCTATCAGTACGGTTATGGAAAATATGAAACCTTTGCCACTCTTTTAATAGGAGTGGCATTGGGTTTTGTTGCCATTGCCCTCTTCTGGGACGGACTCAAAACCGTGCTTGACGCACTGAAAGGCAACGATCCGCCACAGCCCCGCATGATAGCCCTCTGGATGGCGCTGATCTCAATCGCTTCAAAGGAATGGCTTTTCCGCTACACTCGCCGCTGGGGACAGCGCATCGGTTCGACGGCCGTGATTGCCAACGCATGGCACCACCGCAGCGACGCCATCTCATCTGTCGCGACTCTTGTCGGCGTCGCAGGAGCGATCTTTTTCGGACCCGACTGGAGAATTCTTGATCCGGTCGCAGCAATGCTTGTCAGCATATTCATTGCCGTCTCGTCGGTCGACATCGCCCGGCCGGCCGTCCGCGAACTTCTTGAGGTCGCTCTGCCGCCCGATGTCACAGAACCGCTTCACCGGGCTATCAGAAACACCCCCGGAGTCGTTACATACCACCATTTCCGCTCACGGCGCAACGGCCCGAGGCTGATCATCGACGTCCACATCAAAGTCGATCCCGACATCTCCGTCAGCGACGGACACGCAATAGCTTCCGAAGTCGAACGTCAGCTCAAAAACGGATTCGGCCACTACATGATCACGAATATCCATGTCGAACCCTACCGCAACCAGCCGATTTTCGAGGACGGATCATGTGCGGACTGAACGACGCCCCCAATCAATACTGAACAACAATCTCTATGCGCTCCGTTATCCTCAGACTCTTAGCCGCACTGACCGTAGTGTTTGCCTCGGCTGCCCTCACAGGCTGCCGCCAGAGCGAAGGCCCGTCGCTGAAACTGGTTCCGGCAACAGCCGAATGGGCCGTTGTCATTGACCTGCAACTGATCGAACAAAACTCCGATTCGTGCGGAACCGACAACTCGACCTCGATCCTTACGGCCCTCGTGCCCGAGGATTTCAGTCATATCTTCCAAACGCTGACACCATGTGTCGACAAAAAGCAGATGGTCATTTTCAAGCCAGCCGAGACGAGAGGGCCTATTGCGGTTGCCGCCGTATCGGACCAGTCGGCATTTGTCGAGACTCTGCAGGCCGACAACTGGGAAAAGATCCGGGTCAGCGATGAAACCGCCTACGTCCCCGAAGGAGCGGGGGAATTCTCGCCCTGCATCTTCATTGACGGAAACAACATCTTTCTGCTTTCTACACGCTCCGACCTCCGGAATCTCCAGGCATGCATCAGATCGGCCGACAACGCTGACTTCCTGTCAAAAATCCCCGAACCGCTCCTGCCCGACAAATACGAGCTCGCCTTCTTCGGACCCCACCCCGCCAACAGCAACGCACATCAATG
>JAIDJZ010000035.1 GCA_029051965.1 Paramuribaculum sp.
AAATCACTCAGAGATATGCGACCCCAGCATTAACAAATATCGGGGAACTGGCTCTAAATAGAAATATCGGAATTTTTTGCTGGCGGTGTGTCAAAATCAGTTGATTTCGACGCGCCGCCTTCTTTTTGTCTTCCGGTCGTTTGTGTCAGAATGAGATGAGGTTGTGGGGTCTGTTGCCGGCCTGCGCGGCGCGCAGCGAGAAGTTGCCTCCATACATCGGCGCGGTCCTGATCTGATAGACGTGGGCGGCGTCAGCGATCAGCAGGAAGTCGAGAAATGTCTTTGCGTGGTCGTTGGCTCCCTTCACGTCGACGTGTGAGATTTCGCCGGCAGTCGAATGGACATAGGGGAGTTGGGCGCATGCCTGGATGAACCGTCGGCTGTCGGAGGTGACGAGAATGCGGTGGTCGGGGTGGAGGGCATGGAGTTTTTCGATCTGTCCGACGCAGCGGCGGATGAGGTCGGTCTGTTCCTGCGGGGTCAGATGGCGGGTTGCCTTGGGCTCTTTGAAGTCGCCGAGCAGCTCAAGGAACCGGGCTGAGACGGAGATGTAGTTTCCGCCGAGGGCTTCCCTCTCTTTTTCAAGGAGTGCGGCTATTCGGGGTGCGGGGCGGAAGAGTTCGTGGAAATAGCGTCCGAAATCGGCTTCGGCATAGAAGAATGAGGAGTAGACGTGGTGTTGTATGTGGGTTTCGTCGGAGAGGTAGCGTTCTGAGAGTTTTCGCTGGAAATCGCGTTCGCGTTGATCTTTTTCGGAGGTGTTGTCCATGTAGAAGGCTCTGGCCTGGGTGGAGTTGAATGTCAGTTCGCCGGGACGCAGACGCCAGTCGTAGAGGTTTGGGACGAGATAGTCTTCGAGCGGAAACGGGAAGACGGAGTGGATTCCGAATCTTCGGCCGTGTTCCTTGCAGTAGCTGTAGTATGTCACGAAGCTACGTAGCCGGTCAGCGAGGCCGCCGTGGTGGCATTTTCCGTCGGCCATGCAGATGACCGACCGTTCGGGGAATGCTGAGAGCGGGGCGTCGGGGGAGTAGTATTGCCGGAAGTGGCGTCGGATTGTGCGCGCATAGCGGTAGCGCCGGAAGAATGCGTAGTTGGCCCATGAACGGGCGGGCTGGATGAACTCTTTGAAGGTTTTCATTGTCGATCAGTTTCGGGAGTTCTGTCCGCGGAGGTGGATATAGGCGTTGACCGATCCGACGAGGAGGGCTCCTCCGGCGATGTTTCCGAGAGTGGCGGGTATGAGGTTGTCGAGAACGAATGCTGCGACTGAGACATCGGCTCCTTCCATCATTCCGAGAGGGATGAAGAACATGTTAGCGATGCAGTGTTCGTAGCCGAGGGCTACGAAGGCCATTACCGGGAGGAAGCATCCGAGCGCTTTTTCGGCGAGCGTGTGTCCGGCGATTGCGAGCCAAACGGCCAGACAGACACACCAGTTGGCTCCGATCCCTTTCAGAAAGCATGTCATCCAGGGCATTGAGGTTTTCGCGACGGCCATTTTCATGATGGCTCCATGATAAGGTTCGGGAGCGGTCAGTCCGACGGCGTAGACGAGCAGCCAGGCAAACATCAGCGCGCCGGCGAAGTTGCCGAAATAGACGGCAGTCCAGTTTCGGAGAATCTGTCGGACGGAGCATTGCCGGTTCATGTAGGCCGGGATGAGGAGGGCGTTGTTGCCGGTGAACAGTTCAGCGCCGAGAACGACAACGAGAATCAGTCCGATCGGGAATACCATTCCGCTGAACAGTTTCTGCATTGCGGGGTTGGCTTCTGTTATTTCAGGGAAGCCGAAGCCGACAATGAGCGACATTATGCCTCCGAAGGCAATGAACGCGCCGGCCTGCACAGCCTGAATCAGAAGGCGCGGGAGCGGCATGCCTGCTTTGTTGATGCCGATCTGAAGCGTTGCGGTTGTGATCTCTTTCGGTGATTTTATGTTCATGAGGTCGTGGGATTGATGGGAATTCCGGCTGCAAAATTACGAAAAAAAGTTGTCATTCCCGTCAATCGGCTATTTGTTGTCGAAGAGGCTGCGGATCGATCCGATCGAAGAGAGCACGGAGCTTGCTTCGTAGGGGACGTAGACGGTCTTGTTGTCCTGTCCGGAGGTCATTTCGCGCAGTGTCTCGATGTATTTCATTGCGAGCATGTAGGTTGCGGGGTCGGTTTTTCCGGCGGCAACGGCTTCGGCCACCCGCCGTATGGCCTCGGCTTCGGCTTCAGCGTTGAGGATGATTGCTTTGGCTTCACCTTCGGCGCGCAGGATCTCGCTCTGTTTGTGGGCTTCGGCTTCGTTGATGCGTGAGGCTTTTTCTCCTTCGGATCTGAGGATGAGGGATTGCTTCTCGCCTTCTGCGTTGAGGATTTCGGCCCGTCGGTTGCGTTCGGCCTGCATCTGTTTTTCCATAGCGACGCGTACGCTTTCGGGCGGTGTGATGTCCTGTAGCTCGACGCGGTTGACTTTGACGCCCCATTTGTTGGTCGCGTCGTCGAGGATTGCCTGCAGCTTGGTGTTGATTGTGTCGCGCGAGGTTAGGGTCTCGTCAAGCTCGAGCTCGCCGATGACGTTTCGGAGAGATGTCTGTGTCAGCTTTTCGATTGCGTTGGGGAGGTTGTCGATTTCGTAGACTGCCTTTTTGGGGTCTGTGATCTGGAAATAGAGCAGGGCGTTGATTTCGGTCGTCACGTTGTCGCGGGTGATGACCTGCTGCGACGGGAAATCATAGACTTGTTCGCGGAGGTCGATGATTGAGGTGGTCACGGTGCGGATGGCCGAGATCGGTCCGGAGCTGACGATGCGCCGTGTGTAGATCGTTTTCGGTTTGTCGATGAAGGGTATGATGAGGTTGAGGCCTGGCGAGAGTACGCTGTGGAAGCGTCCGAGACGTTCGACGACGCGTGTTTCCGACTGGGGCACGACTTTGACTCCGGCTGAGATGATTGCGATGACGAGGAGCAGCAGGACTCCGCAGATGATCAGTGTTTCCATGATTTGAAGAGGGGGGATTGTTTTTTTTGTTTTAAATTGGGCGTCAGGCGGGGCGGACGGTCAGAATGATGCTTTTGTAGCCGGTCACGATGATTTCGGCGCCTTCACGGATCGGGGTGTCGATTCCGGGGGCTTCGATCTGCCAGCTGTCGCCGTCGATGCGGGCGCGGCCTGTTTTTCCGGGGTCGACCTGATGGGTCACGACTGCGCGCCGTCCGGTCAGGGCATCCATGCCGGTGCGGCATTTGCGGTCAGAGCGGCGGTTCTGCCATTTTCGGAAGCGCGGGAGCACGGCCGCATAGGTGAGCAGGCTCAGGGATGCCATTACAATGACCTGCCACTTTAGGTCGAGTCCCAGCCCGAGGGCTGCCAGCGCACCGAGCGCGCCGACGGAAAGACACAATGCCCATATCATCTGGGTCGCAATCTCGACTATGACCAGAATGCCGGCAACGATTAGCCATATGGTCCAGGGTTCCATGATGAAGTGTTTTTTTAATGGTTGGTTTTCGCAAATATAGTGAAAAAATTCGATAAAAACAATAAACGGGGGTCGGGTCGCATTGGTTTTATGGCAAAAACCGGCTGGGGATTTTGCCGTTACGCATTAAATTGGTAACTTAGCACCATTAATTTAATTAGATTCACCAAAAGTCAGACCCGTTATGAAAAAGGCCGCCATCTCAATCCGCACGCTGACCGGCGCAATGCTCGGAGGACTCCTTGCGCTGCTCGGTTTTTCGGCATGCAAGACACAGAAAACCACCAAGACCGATTCTCAGGTCATTGAGTCCGAAGGCGAGCCGCTGATCCGGGCCATGTATGGGACTCCGGTTTCGACTTTCCGTGTGATGGATTCGGTTCCGGTCCACAAGGGAGACCCGTCGACAATGCCTGCAGAGGAGTCTGAACCGGAAGTCTCAGACCGAATCTGACCGTTCGGGACTGTCATGGGTTATAGCTTCTTTCCGGTCCATTTCGGAATATTTTCCTTTCTGAGAGAATAAAAGTTAAACCCAAACATCCTCATTAAGCGGAAAAAATCGTATCTTTGCAGTCGGAAACAAACAATTTTTACTCATTCTATATATTTTATCGAATTATGGTAAGTTATAAAGACTTAGGCCTTGTCAACACCCGTGAGATGTTTGCCAAAGCCATCGAAGGCGGCTATGCTGTTCCCGCATTCAATTTCAACAACATGGAGCAGCTTCAGGCTATCATCAAGGCAGCTGCTGAAGAAAAATCACCTGTAATCCTTCAGGTTTCCAAGGGTGCACGCAACTATGCCAACGCTACTCTTCTTCGCTACATGGCTCAGGGTGCCGTTGCCTATGCAAA
Source organism: Paramuribaculum sp. (assembly GCA_029051965.1). GTDB lineage: Bacteria > Bacteroidota > Bacteroidia > Bacteroidales > Muribaculaceae > Paramuribaculum. Next base: position 4,334 of record JAIDJZ010000035.1, read on the forward strand.
GGAACTCGGCTGGGAAAATCCCCAGATCTGTCTTCACCTCGACCATGGTGACAGCTTCGAACTCTGCAAGAGCTGCATCGACAATGGTTTCTCTTCTGTGATGATCGACGGTTCGCACCTTCCCTACGAAGAAAACGTTGCTCTGACCAAGCAGGTTGTTGACTATGCACACCAGTTTGACGTAACTGTCGAAGGTGAGCTCGGCGTTCTCGCCGGTGTTGAAGACGAAGTTTCTTCTGACCACCACACTTACACCGATCCCGAAGAAGTTATCGACTTCGCTACCCGCACAGGCTGCGATTCGCTCGCTATCTCGATCGGTACTTCTCACGGTGCTTACAAGTTCACTCCCGACCAGTGTACCCGCGACCCGAAGACCGGCAAGCTCGTGCCTCCTCCCCTGGCATTCGAAGTGCTCGACGGCGTTATGGAAAAACTCCCCGGATTCCCCATCGTTCTCCACGGTTCAAGCTCTGTTCCCCAGGAATATGTTGACACTATCAACAAATTCGGCGGCAAACTTCCCGATGCGATCGGTATTCCCGAAGAAGAACTCCGCAAAGCTGCCAAGAGCGCTGTCTGCAAGATCAACATCGACTCTGACAGCCGTCTGGCCATGACTGCTGCTGTGCGCGAGATCTTCGCTACCAAGCCCGGCGAATTTGACCCCCGCAAATATCTCGGTCCGGCCCGTGAAGAAATGGAACGTCTCTACAAACACAAGATTGAAAACGTTCTCGGTTCGAACGGCAAAGCATGACCGTTGAATTTTTAGGTTAATAAAAATGAAGCAACCCGAAGTCCTGTGATGGATTTCGGGTTGTTTTTTTAGAGCCGGTTCCCAATATTAATTAATGCTGGGGTCGCATATCTC
>JAIDJZ010000350.1 GCA_029051965.1 Paramuribaculum sp.
TATATTCCTTAGATACTCAGCACAACGCACCCCCCGATCTGTCGAAGCGCGTTGTTAGATTCGATGAAGTCTGCCACGAGAGACAGTCCGAGGCCGCAAAGACGACAGTAGAGGAGGTCGGAGAGTGCAGCTCCGACGCCGGTGTAGAGGGCGGCTGTGCGCCCTTTGCTGAGGGTGCGCTGAATCACCAGCATTCCTATGGGTCCCATAGGCGCGCTGATGAAGACTCCGACAATGAATCCGGAGAAAATTATGTAGGCCAAATGCTCCAACATTTCACAAAGTTACAAAATGCATTTGATGTCAACAAAAGAATGGTTATATAAATTGCGGTCCGATCCTTCGGTTTAACGGAAGGAATGATGCTCTTTTCTTGCGGCGTCGAGTCGCAAAAGAATGAACAGCAGGATTGTAAAACTCCATAGCGAAGAACCACCGTAGCTGAAGAAGGGGAGTGGGATTCCGATAACGGGGCATAGTCCGATTACCATTCCAGTGTTGATGGCAAGATGGAAGATGAGGTAGGAGGCGACGCAGTAGCCGTAGACGCGGCCGAATGCGGTCGGCTGTCGTTCGGCGAGGTGCATGATGCGCAGGATCAGTATCAGGAAGAGAAAGAGGACGGCGCTTGCGCCGACGAAGCCTTGCTCTTCGCCGATTGTGCAGTAGATGAAGTCGGTGTGCTGTTCGGGGACATATTTGAGTTTGGTCTGTGTCCCGTTGAGAAATCCTTTTCCGAAGACGCCGCCGGATCCAATGGCTATTTTCGACTGGTTGACGTTGTAGCCGGCGGCGAGCGGGTCGTCGGAGATTCCGAGTGCGACGTTGATTCGCTGTCGCTGATGGGGCTTAAGGATGCTGTTGAACGCGTAGTTGACGGAGAATAGGAAGATGATCGAGACGACGCAGGCTATTATGGTTGCAAGGAGTCGGGGGTTGCGCAGCCTCAAGAAGTGGAGGGTCATGTAGAGGCATGCGATAAGGATGACTGTGAGGAAGTAGACCATTCCGGGCACCTGAATGCCGCACAGTGAGAGCAGTCCGACGAGCATCCCTGTGCCGGCGAACCAGCCGAGGAGATTGCGCGCGACTTCGATGGCTCGGCAATATATTGCGACGATCGCGACCATCAGCGCCATGATGAGCATGAACACTATGGCTTCTCCGAGCGGAATCCCGAGGAGCAGGGTCTCGGTGTATTTGACGGCTACGACGAAAAATGTCACGGCGCTGAGGGCGGCGAGCAGGATCATGCCGCTCATCCCTTCGCGGTAGAGAACGAAAAACAGAGCGAGGTAGGAGAGTGCGGATCCGGTTTCGTTCTGGGCGATGATCAGAAGGATCGGGACGAAGATTATTGCGAGTGCGAGTCCGAAGTTTTTCGGAGATGCGTTGAGTTTGAAGTTGTAGGAGTTGAAGAGCTTCGCAAGGGCGAGCGCAGTGGCGAATTTTCCGAATTCTGCGGGCTGGAAGCGTAGCGGTCCGATGACAAGCCATGAGTGTGACCCTTTGATATCCGGGGCCACAAAAATGGTGACGAGCATGACAAAGAGTATGGCAAGGTAGATCGGGATGGCGTATGTTTCGAAAACGTGGGAGTCGAACAGGAGGATGACGACGCTCAGAGCAATAGAAAAAATGATCCATCGGATCTGTTTTCCTGAGAATTCGTCGGGATCGAGCAGGCTTGCGTTGTCGAAGTCGTAGCTTGCAGCATAGATGCTGAAGACTCCTGCGATGACAAGCAGGACGTAGAGCGCTATGGTGAACCAGTCGACCTGGCTGAAAACCGACAGATTATTTTCTCTTTGACGCATTGGTTTGTATGGTAGATGTATGCAACATTCGTTCTTCAATATATTTTCTCGATTCAGAGATTTCGCCCTTGAGGTATTTCTCAATCACGAGGCTTCCGATCGGGACTCCGAAGGTGGCTCCGAATCCGGCGTTTTCGACGTAGACGCAAACGGCGATTTTAGGATCGTGGTAGGGGGCAAAGCCCATGAACACGGAGTGGTCGCGGCCGTGGGGGTTCTGGGCGGTCCCCGTTTTGCCGCAGACTTCGATGTCGGGCAGGTTGGCCAGTTTACATGTTCCTCCGGTGACTGCCATTCTCATTCCTTCGGCAACGGATTCGAAGTGGGCGCGGTTGATGTTGGGTGTGCGCTTGTCGACATACTGCCGGGCCAGAACGGTGTCTTCGATTTCCTTGACGACGTGGGGAGTCACGAACCAACCGCGGTTGGCGATCGTTGCGCCGAGGTTGCAGATCTGGAGCGGCGTGGCCATGATTTCGCCCTGTCCGATCGAGACTGAGATGATTGAGTTGGCCGACCATTTGTCTTCGCCGTAGATTTTGTCATAGAATTTTGCGTTGGGCAGGAAGCCGCGGCTCTCGCCGGGGATGTCGATTCCGAGTTTGTAGCCGTAGCCGAGTTCGACAAGGTGGGTCTTCCATACTTCGAAGGCTTTGGCGGTTGAGCCATACTGGCGCTTGCGTTCGAGCATTGCTTTGAGTCCCCAGCAGAAATAGGCATTGCAGGAGGTCTGTAGCGCCGGCTTGAGTGCGATCGGAGAGGCGTGTCCGTGGCAGCCGACGCGCAGTCCGGAGTTGATGTAGCCTCTGCTGCACGGGAATACTGTGCCGAGGGTTATTATTCCTTCCTGAAGAAGGATGAGTCCCTGGCCGGGTTTGAATGTCGAGCCGGGGGGATAAGCTCCCTGGATCGAGCGGTCGAGGAGTGGTTTGTGGGGATTGTCGCGCAGGGCTTTGTAGTTTTTACCGCGGTCGCGACCGACGAGCATGGCCGGATCATAGGTGGGGCTTGTGACGAGTGCGAGGACTTCGCCGGTAGCCGGTTCGATCGCTACGACAGCGCCGATTTTTCCGGTCATGAGGCGTTCGGCATATTCCTGTAGCTCAATGTCGATTCCGAGTTTGAGATTTCGTCCGGAGATGGCTTTCTTGTCGTGTGCGCCGTCTTCATAGTGGCCGTGGATCTGACCGAGTGCGTCGCGGATGAGTATTTCTTCGCCTTTGATGCCGCGGAGGTAGTTTTCATAGCTTTTTTCGACGCCGAGGTCGCCGGTGTAGTCACCGCGGCGGTAATAGGGGTCGCGCTTTATGTCTTCGGGTGAGACTTCGCGGATGTTGCCGAGAATGTTTGCCCCGCAGTGGTAGTTGTATTCGCGGAGAATTCGCTTCTGGATGTAGAATCCGGGGAAACGGTACATCTTTTCCTGCATTCGACCGTAGTCGGCTGCGTCGAGGTGGGTTATCAGAGTCTGGGGAGAATATGACGAGTAGCCGGGGTTCTTGCTTTTGTCTTTCATCTCGGCGAAGCGGTCGATCAGCTGGTCGCGGGTGATTCCGAGGGTGTTGCAGAAGTCAAGTGTGTCGAAGGGCTGTATGTCGCGGGGGATGACCATGATGTCGTAGGCGGGACGGTTGTAGACCACGACGTTGCCGTTGCGGTCGTAGATCACGCCTCGCGAAGGATAGATTGATTTCCGGAGAAATGCATTTGAGTCGGCGTCGTCCTTGTAGCGGTTGTCGAGGACCTGGAGGTCGAAGAGCCGAAGCAGATAGATGACGACTATGATGGCAATGAAGCCGCCGATTACATATTTTCTTTTTTCAAGATTATAGTCTTTTCTCATGTCGGGGGAGAGTTAGGCTGTCAATACCGATCAGAAGCGCTGTCGTCAGGATTGTGCTGGTCAGGATGCATTCGACTATATGCCAGAATCTGAAAAATGATAGATCCTCGAGAAGAAAGACGATAATGCAGAAGATCGCGGTGATGCTCAAGGTGTATTTGAAGTAGGTCAGCATTCCGAGGGAGTGGATGCTCGGAAACGGGTCGGTCAGTTCATCTTCGCGGGGGAAGTAGAGGTGGAGAATCGGGCGTCGCAGAGCGGCGATCGAGAGAGTTCCGATTGTGTTGATGCCGCCAGTGTCGGAGAAGACATCGACGGTCAGTCCGATCAGAAAGGCTACGGTGAAGAGCCACTCTTTTGACATGGTGAGCGGAAGGCGGAGTATTATATAGATAAATGCAAAGGGCACGGCCATCCCGAAAAGGCAGATCCTGTTGAGCACAACAACCTGCACGAGGAGAAGCACAAGCGAGATGACGAGCATTTGAAGTGAGGACTTTGTCATGGGGCTATATTGTCAGCTGTTATAGGTTTGTGTCGGGATTTTCCGTTTTGTTGCTTTCGTTTTCAAGGGCCTTGAGTTCGTCGGCCATGTTGTCGACGATGACGCGAACGGTCGAAAGTTTGGAAAAATCCGTGAATAGCTTCACGCGAAGTGTCAGGTAGTTGTCGTCGTGGTCTTTCATTTCGCCGACAACGACTCCAACGGGGATTCCTTCGGGAAAGCTTGTCGAATAGCCTGAGGTTATGATTGTGTCGCCTTTGGCATAGGTTGCGTGTCGCGGGATTTCTTCAATGATGGCTTCGGTATAGTCCGAGTGTTTCCAGACGAGAGATCCGACGCTGTTGGTCTTTTTGATTTTGCAGGAGACTCGGAAGTTGTCGTTGAGGAGCGATATGATTCTTGCGGAGTGAGGTCCGACGACGTTGATTTTGCCGACAATTCCGTTCTGGTCCACAACGCCCATGTCCGGACGGATTCCGTCGAGCGATCCTTTCTGGATTGTTATGTAGTTGCGGGGGCGGTGGACGCTGTTGTTGATGACGTGGGCAAGGACAAAGTCGTAGCGCTGCAGGACTGAATCGACCGGATGGCTGATTGCATATTCCATGTCGCGGAAGTCGACAAGCTGCTGTTTCAGCGACAGCACTTCAAGTTCGAGGTCGCGGTTTCGTCGCTGAAGGTCTTCGTTGATGTTGCGCAGGTTGAAGTAGGAAGTGACTCCGTTTGCCGCATTGTAGACCTGTGTGCTGAAGGAGTTGGCAGATGTCAGATAGATCGACTGTTGATAGGGGTTGCTGTTGAAAAGCAATACGCAACCTATGATGGTATAAGCCGCGAAAAGAATCCACGGTCGGGCCTTAAGTAAGAAATATAGCAGAGTGTTCACTTTCTCTAATTGAGATCTCTTGAGGGTTAAGGACGGCAAGTGCAGGAAACCACAGACGGCCGGAGCCCGGCCGCTGATGTCGGGGAATGAGTGTCTGCCGGCTTG
>JAIDJZ010000351.1 GCA_029051965.1 Paramuribaculum sp.
TGGACCGCACCCACAATCCCGAGTTTACCTGCATGGAGATCTACGTCTCCTATAAGGACTATAACTGGATGATGAAATTCACAGAGCAGCTTCTCGAAAAGATCTGTCTCGATGTCAACGGCACCACAGACGTTCAGGTCGGCGACAATGTCATCTCCTTCAAGGCCCCTTTCCGCCGGGTGACAATGCGTGAAGCGATTCTCGAACACACCGGAATCGACATCGACGGAATGGATGAGGAACAGCTTCGCGAAGTCTGCCGCAAGCTTGAGATCGAAGTCGATCCCTCGTTTGGAAAAGGCAAGCTGATCGACGAAATTTTCGGCGAAAAGTGCGAAGGCAGCTATATCCAGCCGACATTCATCACTGACTATCCGATCGAGATGTCGCCTCTGACCAAGCGTCATCGCGACAATCCCGAGCTGACCGAACGCTTCGAGCTGATGGTCAACGGCAAGGAGCTGGCCAACGCCTACTCCGAGCTCAACGATCCGATCGATCAGTATGAGCGCTTTGCCGAGCAGATGCGACTCGCCGAGAAGGGCGACGACGAAGCCATGATCATCGACCACGACTTTATCCGCGCTCTCGAATACGGAATGCCTCCGACCTCGGGCATGGGAATCGGTATGGACCGTCTCGTGATGCTCATGACCGGCCAGACAACGATCCAGGAAGTTCTCTTCTTCCCCCAGATGCGTCCCGAAAAGAAAGCCCGCCGCGACAACGCCGCCGCCTTTGCCGCCGTCGGTGTCAGCGAAGAGTGGGTTCCCGCGCTCCACAAGCTCGGAGTGCTCACAGTCGAGCAGCTTGGCACGACCGCATCAGCCGGAAAACTTCAGCAGGATCTCTGCGGACTTAACAAAAAATTCAAGCTCGAACTGACCAATCCGGGCATTGAAGAAGTGAAAGCATGGATTGCGGCAGCCGCTCCCGCTGAAAATGCAGGCGGGGAAGCGTAAACTTCCGTGCAGGAATTATTGTTGTTAAGATAGTATATGAGCTTTCCAGGCAAAATTGCAGTCATGGGAGGCGGCAGCTGGGCCACAGCGCTGGCCAGGCTGCTCCTCGACAATGAAGATGACATAATCTGGTATATCCACCGTGACGACCGCATCGAGGAATTCAAACGCCGCCGGCGCAATCCCGCCTATCTGACGGGCGTTGTCTTCGACACTTCGCGGATTGAATTCACCTCCGACATCAACTACGCGGCTTCGCAGGCCGACACATTGCTCCTTGCAATGCCGTCGCCTTATTTCAAAGAGCAGATCGACCGCATCACGACCGACATCTCTTCGAAAGCCGTTGTCTCGGCAATAAAGGGAATCGTGGCAGAGGACCAGATGATCATCACCGACTATATGGAAACCCATTTCGGGATCAATACCGGCCGCAGTCTGGTCGTTTCGGGTCCGTGTCATGCCGAGGAGGTGGCCATGGGCCACCGCAGCTATCTGACCGTCGGCTGCAACGACATTGTCCGCGCCGAGCAATTTGCCCATGCGCTTGCCGGTCCGCAACTGAAGACGATCACATCGTCGGACGTTGTCGGGATCGAATACGCGGCCGTACTGAAGAATGTCTATGCCATCTGTGCGGGTATTGTCCACGGCCTCAGGGGCGGCGACAACTTCCAGGCAATGGTGGTGAGCAACGCTGTCATGGAGATGCAGCGTTTCCTGATGAGGGTTTCGCCCCGTCAGCGCAACATATCCGACTCGGTCTATCTGGGTGATCTGCTGGTGACATCCTACTCCAGATTCAGCCGTAACCACAATTTCGGAACAATGCTCGGCCGGGGACACTCGGTCAGGGCCGCACGAATGGAAATGGTCCAGACCGTCGAGGGATACTATGCCGCGCGATGCATGCACGAGATAAACAAACGCTACGGTGTCGCGATGCCGATCATGGAGGGCATCTACAGGATTCTCTACCACGATGTCACCCCCTCGGATGCGATAGCCGAAATGTCGGAACTGTTCATCTGACCGTCAGCTCATAACAATTGGAAACAATATAAATGTTTAAACAGACTATGGATAAACTTCAATTCTCAAACACCAACTCATTAGTGGTGTCAGCGGAAGAAATCAACGCACTTCTTCCCGAAGCGCAGAACGCGCTCAAGACTGTCGACGAGGCAAGCGGTGCCGGCAATGATTTTCTCGGTTGGGTCAATCTTCCCTCGGAAATCACAGACGAACATATCGAGGATCTGCGTGCGACAGCCGCTTCGCTGCAGGAAAAATGCGAGGTCGTTGTCTGCATCGGAATCGGCGGATCTTATCTCGGAGCAAAAGCTGTCATCGAGGCGCTGAGCGACTCTTTCGCAGCCTATCGCCACGAACCGAAATCGACAAAGGTCGTTTTTGCCGGACAGAACATCGGCGAAGACTATCTCTATGAACTGCTCGACTATCTTGGAGATAAGAAGTTTGGCATCGTCGTCATCTCGAAATCCGGAACGACAACCGAACCCGCGATCGCATTCCGTCTGCTCAAAAACGAACTCGAAAAGCGTGTCGGAAAGGCCGGGGCAGCCGAACGCATCGTGGCTATTACCGATGCATCGCGCGGCGCACTCCGCCAGATGGCAACCGAGGAAGGCTACAAGACTTTCGTCATCCCCGACAATGTCGGCGGACGTTTCTCCGTGCTGACACCCGTCGGACTTCTGCCGATCGCAGTTGCCGGCTATGATATCAAGGCGCTTGTCGACGGAGCCAGAGCTATGCAGGCAGCAACCACAGCAACTGACTATGCCTCAAATCCCTCGCTCTGCTATGCCGCCACACGCAACGCTCTTTATCGCGCCGGCAGAAAGATCGAGATTCTCGTCAACTACAATCCCAAGCTCCACTTCTTCGGCGAATGGTGGAAACAGCTCTACGGCGAAAGCGAAGGCAAGGACGGCAAGGGCATATTCCCCGCGGCTGTCGACAACTCGACCGACCTCCACTCGATGGGCCAGTGGATTCAGGAT
>JAIDJZ010000352.1 GCA_029051965.1 Paramuribaculum sp.
AGGTGGCTCAGGCGGCGTAGATGGCGCGCGCGATGTAGTGCTGATAGGGGGGGTCGCACGCGGGGCATTCCTGAGGAGGTGTTGTTCCTTCATGGATGTAGCCGCAGACAAGGCATTGCCATTTGACGGGGTTGTCGCGTTTCCAGACGGTTCCTTCTTCAACCTGACGGATGTAGCGTTCGAAACGACGACGATGAGTCATTTCGACTTTTGCGATCGAGGAGAAACGGGATGCTATCTCGGGAAAGCCTTCCGATTCGGCAACGATGGCCGCTTTGGAGTAGAATTCAACTCCTTCATGGAGCTCTTCTTCAGAGGCGGTGCGGAGATTCTGGAGGGTTGTTCCGATTACACCGGAATCGTAGCATCCAGTCGCAGTGACCTTGCCGCCTTCGAGGAATTTAAAGAAGACTTTGGCATGGTGGAGTTCATTGTCGGCCGTTTCCTGGAAGATCTGCTGGATTGGGAAATACTGCTCTTTTCCGGCCTGTTTGGCGTAGAAGATATAGCGTGTGTAGGCAGTTGATTCTGCAATATAGGCTTTGACGAGGAGATTTTCGGTCTGTGTGCCTTTGATACTTTTTGTTGACATAAGGATATTTATTTGGGAATTTTTCAGGTTCATAATAAATAACGCCCGTTGTCAACAAAAAGTTCGGAGAGGCGACAACCTCATTTCGCGATCGCGTCAGTCGGCAGAGAGAAGCAGCACACGCGATGCCCATTCGTCGGCATTGGGTGCGTTGTGGGAAACGGGCATTTCAAGACCGTTGTCCATCAGATAGCGTCCGGAGAAAGACTTTCCTTCGAATGGGAGCGGCACGGCATCAATGCGGTTCATCTCGGTGGCCTTGTATGTGCGATCAGGATCAAGGCCTGCCATTTTCACACGGGGATACTGTTTGTGGCAGAAGGATTCCGTTTTCCACCAGAAGAAGACTGCGCGGTCTTTTTCAGGGGATGCATACATGAGGGAGGCAGCCCCGAGGCGATCGTAGGGCGAGAGAAGGCGGTAGAGGTCGCCGTGCTGGACAACGGGCCTGATGAGGGATTTGTATTCCTCGATGGCGCGGCGGCACTGCTGGCGTTCGTCTTCAGTCATGTTTCGGGGCTGGATCTCCATTCCGAGTCGTCCGCTCATTGCGACGTCGGTCCGGAATTTCAGATTCATAGTGCGGCCGGTCTGATGGTTGGGAACGGCCGAGATGTGCGAGGCCATCGCGATAGCGGGATAGAAGTAGGATGTGCCCCACTGGATGTAGATGCGCTGTAGGGCGTCGGTGTTGTCGGAGGTCCAGAACTCGTCGAACCAGGGGAGGATGCCATAGTTGACGCGCGCACCGCCGCTTGCACAAGCCTGAATGACGACGTCGGGGTATTTGTCGCGAATTCGGTCGAGGGTCCTGGCGAGTCCACGGTGGTAGTCGATGAAGAGGTGGCTCTGGTTGTCGGCGGAGAGATACTGGGATCCGTGGTTTCGCACGGGCATGTTAGCGTCCCATTTGATATAGGCAATTTCGGGGTATTTCGTGAGAAGGGTGTCGACGACAGTGAAGACGATGTCCTGGACTTTGGGATTCGAGAGGTCGAGAACCATCTGTGTCTTTCCGCGTCCGTAGGTCAGATTGCGGTTCGGGGCCTTGATTACATATTCGGGGTGTTTTTCGTAGAGTTCGCTTCCGAGATTGACCATTTCGGGTTCGATCCATATGCCGAATTTAACGCCATGACGCCGAGCAGCGTCGAGAAGTCCGGGAATTCCACCGGGAAGCTTACGAGTGTCGACCGTCCAGTCGCCGAGTCCCTGCCTGTCGTGGTCGCGGGGGTATTTCACGCCGAACCAACCGTCGTCCATCACGAAAAGTTCTCCGCCCATCGAGGCGATGTCGGCCATCATCTGGTCCATTTCGGGTTCCTTAATGTCGAAATAGACGCCTTCCCAGCTGTTGAGCAACACGTCGCGGAGCCGGTCGGAGTGGAGGATTCTGGTGTCGCGTCCCCAGCGGTGGAAACTGCGGCTCAGTTCACCGAGGCCTTTGTCGGTGTATGAGAGGGCGAGGACCGGAGTTGTGAAAGTTTCTTTGGGTCTGAGGTTATAGGAGGACTGTGTCTCGTCGATTCCGGCGATGAAATGATGATATTTCTTATCAGGGGAAGCGTCGACGACAAGACGGTAGTTGCCGCTATAACAGAGGGCCGCACCTATGACGCGTCCATTGTTTTCGGCGGGACGTCCGTCGAGCGAGAAGACGACTTCGCTGCGCGCTGAAGCGGCGTTGCGGACGCCGTCGCGGTTTTTAATGACCTTCATTCCATGAGTGAGGGGCTCGGCCTCAACCTGCGCTTCATTTGCCCAAGATCCGTAGAAACTTGAGAGCCAGACGTCGCCATAGCGAATGGGGAGATATCCGGAGGCAAAACGGTTGAGACGCACGGGTTTCTTCTCGGAATGGGAGATCTCGGTCCAGGTCTCGATTATCTCGTGGGCGGGAGGTGTGCGATAGCAAACGTCGACGGTGAAGGGATAGTAGGAGTCGCGGAGAGTGATGACCTTAACGTCGGCATTATCTTCCTTTCGGGAAGAAACGGCGTCGACGACGAGGTCGAGGGTCATGTTTCCGTCGGCATGGACTACGGCAATCGCGGGTTCGCCGGATGGATCGACGCCATAGTCGGGATAGGCGTTGAGCGAAGCGGCTCCTGCGGCCTTGAGGTTTGCGGCGTCGGCATCGGAGATCCGTGTGCCGTAGTAGAGATGTCGGAGTTTTTTTCCTTTGTCGGCCTGAAGGATCAGCGAGGATGCGGGTGTGTCGACGCGTACCAGTTCGGCCAAAGCATTCCCGGCAACCGAGAGACATGCCAGGAGAATGGTTAATCTACACTTCATTTTCATGTTATC
>JAIDJZ010000353.1 GCA_029051965.1 Paramuribaculum sp.
AACGATATTTTAACATAATGCCGCCGCGACGTCAAGTCGGGAGTCGACGGTTGTCCTGAGAAACGGCCAGCCCCGTTCCGTTCTAATTGATTTGTCAAGAAACGATGAAATGACTTCTTGTTAGGCCTTTTGTGTGTTTTGCACTAATTCTCCAAATTTTTTTCGAAAATTTTGTATCTTCTTGATATTTTGCTATATTTGCGAATAACGTAACTTTACATTTTTTTAAACCGTATGAATAAAATTTTCACATTTCTCGTTGCAGTAGCTGTGGTGTTTCCCATAGTTTTAAAAGCCGAATCGACTATCTACGTTTTCGACAACTATCCTTTTCAAAAAATGGCAGGATTATCTTTTAACGGCGATGAAATCAGCCTTGCCGACCGACCATTGCTAAAGGAAAGAATGGGCATGAAGGAATATGTCAAAGGACTCACTAAAATAACAGTAAAGAATGATGGCCGACTTCTCGTGGTGCGTGACTTCGAATGGGCTGGAAAACCCTATCACGATGAAATGACTATAGATCTTAACGATGGTGATGTATATTACCTCGAACTCGTGTCGGGACCTAAATCAACACTGAAGCTCCTTAAGGCCCAGGACGGTGAGAAAAAGCTTCGCGAATTACCAAAGAAAAAAGATTGGACAGTTTTCCCCGACCAATCTTACGATAAATAGCTACGGCAATGAAACGATTCGTATCCGCAATAGCTATGGTAGCCGTTGCTGCGGTTTTCATGTCAGCGCAACAAACCGACCTTGCTGCCGTATTGTTGCGCTCGGAAAATTACATAGGACAGAGGGCCGACAACTCCAAGGATAAAAGTGGTACGGGTATCCTCAAGATTTCTGGAGGTGGGGTCTACATAGGTGATATCAATCGAAACAAGTTCAACGGCAAAGGCATGGTGATCTGCGGGGACAAAGGCAAAATCGCAAACGCCCCCGATGCCTACGCTTATGTCGGCGGTTTTGTCGGCGGTAAAAAACAGGGCAAAGGAACATGTTATGCGCCCGATGGCGACATTATCTACTCAGGACGTTTTGAAAACGATAAGCCGGTTGATGCCTACCCCTCTGTCGCGCCCGATGAGCTACGTTACTTTTCAATAATGGAAACATTCGATGGTTACTACATCGGAGAAGTGGAATCGGGCAATGCGCACGGTTTCGGGCTGTGCGTTCTTACGGACGGTGCGTTCCGTATCGGAATTTCCCGCGAAGGCATTCCTATAGGCGTCAACACGCTGATCTACGGATCTTCCGAATGGACTGTGGTAAACTATCGCGACGGACAGGCTATGGTGATAAACACTTCGGCAGATTACAATGAGCGCAATAGTATTATAAAGAATGTCAACTCGCAGATATGGAATGAACTATGGTCAGGAATGGCTGAAGTGGCAAGTGGACTTAGCGATGTAGGCATGCAATATATGAAGGCACGCGTGGAAACATCAGGAGGGAATTATAACGATAGCCATGACGGAGGTCTGGGCTCAGCGAGTTCAACTGGAACTAAAAAAACATCCGGTGTAAAAAACTCATCGAAAAAAGGTAACGATTGTGGAACTGCATGGATGTCGGGTTCACGTATATACGGCGATTACGAGAATCAGCTCGCCAAAGGCGGACAACTGAGCACTGCCGATATCAATGACATCAAATCCAAAATGAGGGCCATACGCACAAAATGGGAAAAACGCGGATGCCCGTTCACTAAGTCACCGTATGAATAGCTCAGTACTCTCTGTGATATAAACAGCGATGGCGTCCATGCAATAGCACGGATGCCATCGCTGTTTTTCGCGCGTGTGTCATGAGTTATTGACCAAGTCTGTTTTGAGGTGGTTCGCTTTTATCCGGGTGGGATAACACTATTTTCCTTTTCGGTATAGCGCGAGGTATATAAAAACGATATTTTAACATAATGCCGCCGCGACGTCAAGTCGGGAGTCGACGGTTGTCCTGAGAAACGGCCAGCCCCGTTTTGTTCCAATTATTTGTTGATCGGTGCGGCCAGGTCGGAGAGTGTCACGGCTGCGTCGATCTTGGGAAAGACAATCGTCTCAAGCATCGAATTGGCCATTTCCTCGATTCCTTCTGAGTCCGATCCGCCGAACTCGATGCTTTTCTTCATGGAGACTTCCATGTAGCTCTTCATCGCGTTTTTGAGGAGCGTGCGGTCACTGTCGGTCAGTTTGTAGCTGCCGTTTCGCTCGACAATCGAGTTCAGTTGTGTTTTCCATTCCGCCTTGCCGTCAGTCAGCATGCGGCGGCATTGTTCATTGTCGGACGTGCGGTCGATTTCAGCTGCCATTTCGCTGAATACCTTTGCGTAATCGGCTGCGGGAGATTCGGACGAACAGGATGCGAGCGCGATCAGAGCGGAGACGAGGAGAATCCGGATTGAGTAGATTAGACGGTTCATTAGATCCTTAATTTTTGTGCACTTAAATTTTTGCGATTCAGCAAAGTTACGATTTTTTGCCGAATAGCGGTGAGGCGAATCGGGAAAATTGAGTAATTTTGTGGCCATGACACGTCAAACTGATATTCCTGCTTTTTTCGCGCTGTGGCTCATTGCCGTGGCAACTCTTTTCGGCTGTAACTCCGATAATGACATTTTGCCGGGACGCCGGCCGACGATTGAATTCGACAACCCCGACGGAATCTACACTGTCAGGGTCGGCAACGATGTCCGGATCGATCCGGTCATCGGCAATGGAGAGAATGCGGAATATCTATGGACGATGAACGACGAGGTCGTTTCACGCAGCCGCGCTCTCGTGATGAACTGTCCTCGCGAGGGGAGTTTCTATGTCATGTTGACGGTCACGTCTCCCGCCGGATCAGCTTCGGCTGAGGCGCGCATCGATGTGCTTGAAAAAACACCTCCTGTCATTGAGCTTGCAGTTTCGGAAGGGGGGATCTACGTATTGCGCGGGGAGGTCTGCCGTATTGCCCCGCGGTTCAGCCATTCGGATGTCGACGGGTTTCATGTCGAATGGAGCGTCGACGGTGTTGTCGAGGCTGAGGGAACGGAATTTGAATTCAGTCGCAATGTGACGGGCGATTATACCGTAGGAATCATGGCTGAGAATGAGGATGGGAAAGCCGAGAAGTCGGTTTCGGTCCATGTCGTCGACCAGTTGCCCCGAAGCCTTTCGTTTCCGGTCAGCACAGCGATGCAGTCGGCAGATGTCAGATACACATTTCCGCGCCGTGGCGTCCTTTTAAAGCCTGTTGCAGAGAATATTTCCGAGGAGGCTGCCTTCGCGTGGAGCGTCAATGGCGAGGCCGTCGGGAATCGAAGCCGCGAACTGTTTTTCACTCCCTCGTTGCCTGGGGAATACCGGGTCGTTGTCGAGGCGGAAGGTGCGTCGGCAGAAGTGACCGTCGTGTGTGTCGACAGTGATGAAACGTCGCGGTTCCGTCCTGCTTCGGCGGGATCTTCGTCTGAAGTTTCGAAGGTCTGGGAGTATATGCCTGCCCCTGGCCAGTTCATAGGCGACGGGTCGGCTGCCGGCGGCATGCCCTCAAGCGTGACGACTGCAGAAGACGCTGCTGCGTGGGCTAAAAGCCGGATCGAGGCCTCTCAGTTTGTGTCGCTTGGTGCATGGGGAGGCTATCTCGTGGTAGGTTTCGACCACAGCATTCCGTTGTCGCAGTCTGTCCCCGAGATTGCCGTCAAGGGCAATGCGTTCAAGGTTTCCAACGAACCCGGAACCGTCTGGGTCATGCAGGATGTCAACGGCAACGGACTGCCTGACGACGAGTGGTATCAGCTTAAAGGAAGCGAATGGAGCAATCCGCTGACACTCCATGACTATGCCGTGACCTATTACCGTCCGGCAGGAAACTGCACCGATGTCGAGTGGACCGACAACAGAGGCAACCGCGGCCTTGTCGCCTACCTCTCTTCAGCTCACGGACAGCTCTCGTATTATCCGGCATGGGCATCGTCGGCCACGCTGACTTTCCGTGGCATCCGTCTGCCGGCCAACGGCACTTGCGACCCGGTGACCGGACAGTGGTCGACATCGCCTTTCGCATGGGGCTATGCCGACAATCTTGGCGATGATACGATTCTTTCCGGCAGTGAGGCTTCGGGAGGCGAAGGCCAGTGTGTCGGCCTGCGGATCTCCAATGCGGTTTATGCCGACGGATCGCCGGTTTCGTTGCAGTATGTCGATTTTGTGATGATTCAGAGTGCGTTGCTCCAACAGCTGGGTGTGCTTGGCGAATCGTCGACAGAGGTGTGTGGCGTTGTGGATAACACGTTGGACCGCAGACGATAATCGGGTTGTTTTCGGAGAATTAACATAATTTAATGCTGCGGGGTGGGCGAATTGGCTTAACTTTGCGGTCAGGAATGAATGTTCTTAGGGAACGCGGTGGAAATCCGCGACAGTGCCCGCTGCTGTAAGTTCCTTCCGGTTGCAGAAACCGGAAAAAAGAAGATGCAATTGAGCCACTGGCAGTCAATACCTGCCGGGAAGGCGCATCGACCGGCGCAAGTCAGAAAACCTGCATTCGTTTCTTCAACCGGATTAGTCCACGGGACATGGACGAAGTGGCAAAAGCTTAATCTGATGGCGGGAAATGCTTTTTTGTGTGGCGTCCCCCTCCGGTTCTTTCATCCAGAGACATTCTTTCGGACCGGTTTCAGATCTGTTTTATCCAGTTCATCTCTGTGTCGGCGGTCAAATCGCGTCTTGAAGCGTAAACAATTTAACCCCAAAAAGAATAGAGATGAAAAAACAATTGATCTACAGTGCAGTGGCTCTTACAATGAGCCTCGGATTTGTTTCATGTTCCGACGATGACGGTCCCGACAGCCGTCTGGTAGAGATCGGATTTGAAGGCGGCAGCAATATTCTGGCCGGCCCTACATCATACGGAGCAAACCTTTATTATGGCTATGACGGAACTCAGTTTACCGAAGCTGAATTTCCTGTGACTGACGATGTGAAACTCCACATCGGAATCAACGAAAGCGTTTGGTCCGGAGAAATCGACTTCTACGGCGGCGGCATGGCTCTCTCGCAGTGGAATATCCGCACCAATCCCGCAGACAAGACGGCAGCAGACTGGTGGTACAGCTACCAAAACCAGTGTTCGGTCTATAACCTTCAGTCTGGCGACGGAACAAACAAGGGCGCGGGTGCAGGCGGCTCCGATACATTTGTGATCGCCAACGGCTATTCCGATCCGAACTCGATGAGCTCCAGCTCGCGTATGTACTTCACCGGCAAGGCTGAATTTCAGGCTGTCGGAATCGATGTCTGCAACTCGAGCTATGTCTATGGCGTGCTGATGAACGGCAACCCCTACGGCAATGATGCCGGAAAGAATATCAAGGAAGCTGAAGGCTGGTTCAAGGCTGAATTCTACGGCTTCGACAGCGAAGGCAATCCGACAAACGGCGGAAATCCTGTTGAATTCTATCTCTGTGACTATCGTCCGGGATCGGCAACTTACACAGAAACAGTCTCGAAATGGACAAACTGTGACCTCCGCGCTCTTGGCAAGGTCAATGCGATCGAGATCAACTTCAAGGGTTCGGACACGGGTGCCTACGGACTGAACACCCCTGCCTATGTCTGCCTTGACAATTTCACTGTTTCGGTTGATGCCGCAAATTGATAAGCGACCCTGTCAGTGAGACTCTCAGGGCTGTTGACAACCATAATCCTTATGCTCACCGCAAGTTCCTGCATGAAATGGGACTACGGTGAGCCTGAGGATTTCGTTGTTTCAGGCAGCGGACTTTTTATTGTCTGCGAAGGTAATTTTCAGTATGGAAACGGTTCGCTTTCATATTATGATCCGGCTGAGCGCACAGTCGTCAACGAGGCTTTCTTCCGGGCCAACGGCTATCGACTCGGAGATGTTGCCCAGTCGATGACGATGGCCAACGGTCTGGGGTGGATCGTTGTCAATAACTCCCATGTGGTCTTCGCGATTGACCCACAGACATTCCGCGAAGTAGGCCGCATCACCGGCTTTACGTCGCCGCGCTACATCCATTTTGTCTCTCCGACGAAAGCCTATGTGACCCAGCTGTGGGACAACCGTATTTTTATCGTCGATCCGGTTGCCTACCGTATTACGGGCCACATAACCGTTCCCGGAATGGCATTCGATCAGGGATCGACCGAGGAGATGGTCCAGATCGGCGACTATGTCTACTGTAACTGCTGGAGCTATCAGAAAAAAATTATCCGGATCGACACCCGGACAGATTGTGTCGACGGCGAGGTTGAGGTCGGAGTGCAGCCGACATCGCTTGTCAGCGATTGTCTCGGACGGCTGTGGACACTGTCGGACGGTGGTTTTGAGGGAAATCCTGCAGGCTATGAATCGGCTTCGCTCTATTGCATCAACCCCGAAAATCTTGAAATCGAGCGTCAGTTTCAGTTCCGCCGCACTGACGATCCGTCGGCACTGACGATCAACGGAACGGGCGACACGATCTACTGGATCAACCGCGATGTGTGGCGCATGGATGTCCGTGCGTCGCGTCCGCCTGTGCGTCCGTTTCTCGAAGAGCGTTCAACGCGCTTCTACGGGCTGACTGTCGATCCCCGCCGGGGGGATGTCTATGTGGCCGATGCCATCGATTATCAGCAGCAGGGAATTGTCTATCGGTTCACCGGACTCGGACAGCCGGTCGACTCTTTTTATGTCGGGATAACTCCCGGCGCATTTTGTTGGAATTAGAATCTGGCGGATATGATCACAAAACTCAGACTGTTCATTATGATTGCCGCGGCGTCGGCTCTGGAGGTTCTTCATGCTGTAGAGCCTCAGCAGCAACTTGACAATGTGACAGTCACGGCACGCCGTCCGATGAAGGAGATCGGAATCCAGAAAACGACGTTCGATTCGACGGCGCTGAAAGAGAATGTGGCTCTTTCGATGGCCGACGTTCTGGCCTATAACTCCTCGGTTTTTGTGAAGTCCTACGGCCGTGCGACACTTTCGACCGTGGCTTTCCGCGGAACGTCTGCCTCTCACACCCAGGTGAGCTGGAATGGAATGAGGATCAACAATCCGATGCTCGGGATGACTGATTGTTCGACAATTCCGTCATTTTTCGTTGACCGGGCATCGCTTCTCCACGGTTCGTCGTCGGTCAC
>JAIDJZ010000354.1 GCA_029051965.1 Paramuribaculum sp.
AATTTTGTCTTGCCCTAAAAATTTTTATCGGACAGCAATATTAATCAATAAATCAACCACGCTATTATGAAAAAGATTCAGAAAATCGGAAACGGCGCAAATTTCTGCGCGGCAGACTTCGGCAGCCTCGCTGACATTAAGGATTATGTTCTTGAACTTGGACCGGAAATCAAAATCCCCGGCAAGGTGTTCGGCGGACAGGCTGTTGAAACGACAGGCGCAGAATTCTCCTTCCAGATATTCGCGCCGGGCCAGGAAACAGGTTTTCTTCACACCCACAAAAACCATGAGGAACTATATTTCTTCCTTCGCGGCAAAGGCGAATTTCAGGCAGACGGCAATATCTTCCCGATCGGGGAAGGCTCGGTTGTCAGGGTTGCGCCTGAGGGGAAACGTTCTGTCCGAAACAGCGGTGTCGAACCTTTGGTAATGCTTTGCATACAGTATCGCGGCAACACATTCACCGCTGAAGATGCAACCGACGGCAATATACTGAACGAGCCGGTAAAATGGTAGGCGACCGGTAAAAATACGTATAACCAGGAATGATCAGACAACCGAACTGACCGGCGACACATCGCAGCAGGATGTCTGCCGTTTTTCGTTTCAGGCAGTTGGAGGCCTGCGGATATTTTTGTAGCTTTGTGACTGTAAACAAATTCTAAAGACCAATGGAAATCACAAGACAGGTAAAATGGAGCAAGGAATCGGTGTTCATCACAATAGTTGCCATCGACATTCTGCTCGTCTGTCTGGTTGGCTGTCTGTTTTTTTGCCGACAAAACATGGCCGTCATCCTGACCCTCTGTTCAGCCACTGCCGTCATTGCCCTCGCAGCTTTTTATTACTCACCCGTTGCAATTGAAGTCAATGATGAGGCACTCGTAGTGAAAAAACGTATCGCCACGAAAACAATTCCTCTCTCTTCGATCGAATCAGTGGCCGCGTTCACACCCATTCCGATGCTGAGAAACCAGAGAGTGTGCGGCAGCGGAGGCCTTGCCGGCTACTGGGGATGGTTCAAAGAACCGGGTGTCGGGACCTATTTTGCCTACTACGGAAACAACGCGGATTGTTTCCTGCTCCGGCTGAAAAACGGACGGCAGTATGTTCTGGGCTGTCAGGACTCTGAACCGGTCATCGCATATCTGTCCGAACACATCGCCAATAAGCAGTAACGCCAATAAGCAGTAACGAAATCGCACCACAGCCGACATCGCCGGCCGTGGTGCTGGAATATCCTACAGACAAACAATCAGTCGGTCAGGTCGGACGGAAGGATCGGCATGGCCCCCTTCTGGGTGCAGACGAAAGCCGAGGTCCTCACGGCGAGAGAGTGAGCCTCACCGACGCTCTTGCCTCTGAGAATCGACGAAATGAATGCTGCAGTGAAACTGTCACCGGCGCCGACCGTGTCAGCCACCTCAACCTTCGGAGTCGGCTGAAAGGAGACATTGCCGGGAGTGAAGACATAGCTGCCATTGATTCCGCAGGTCAGAATGAGCATTTTGAGATTATACTTTCCGAGAAGAATCCAGCACTTGTCCTGAAGATCGATGCCGGGATAACCGAACATGCGGCTGACTATGACGAGTTCTTCATCGTTTATCTTCAGGATGTTGCATCGCTTCATCGAATTACACAGGATTTCCTTGTTGTAGAATCCCTGACGGAGATTGACGTCGAAAACGACCAGCCGGTCGTCGGTCTGCGGCATCGCATCGAGAAAACGGTTGATCGTGTTGCGCGACACGACATTGCGTTGCGCAAGCGATCCGAAGCATACTGCTTTCGTCTTTTCGGCGAGAGCCTCGAGGCGGGCGGTATAAGGGATATTGTCCCACGCCACATTTTCCTTTATCTCATATTGCGGCACACCGGCCTGATCGATCTCGACCTGCACGGTGCCTGTCGGATAGGGCACTTCGGCAATGAGCTGATTGAGTCCTTTGGCGGTGAAATTTTCTATTATTTCCTTGCCGAGATTATCTTCGCCGACTGCACTGACCACACAGCTTGGCAGTCCGAACTGCGAAACATGATAGGCGAAATTGGCTGGCGCACCACCGATCTTCTTACCTTCGGGAAGGACGTCCCACAGCGCTTCGCCCATTCCAACAACGATATCTTTCATTAAACAGAGTTTTTTATGATATTATTAAATTCTTTTTATTTTCAAAGTATAGAACAGGAGATAGGCCACTCCCAGAGCCATAACGGCGACAGCTCCGATCTGACCGACCTCATCGGCCGCATAGCCCATCGCAAGAGGGAATACAGTTCCGCCGAATAGCCCCATGATCATCAGTCCGGAAACCTCATTACGCTCGTCGGGGGCATAGACGAGTGCCTGCGAGAAGACTATTGAGAATATATTTGAATTGCCGAATCCGATCAGAGCGATTCCGACATAGAGCGGAGTCAGGGAATGGCTGAACATCAGGAATCCCATTCCCGCAAACATCATGACCACACTGATGGCAAAGAAATGTTTCGGCGACATCGCCCGCAGCAGGAACGCTCCGAGAAAACATCCGAGCGTGCGGAAAATGAAATAGACTCCTGTTGCGAATCCGGCCTCTTCCAGCGGAAGTCCGAGACGTTCCATCAGGATTTTGGGAGCAGTCGTGTTCGTTCCGACGTCAATGCCGACGTGACACATGATTCCGAGGAAGCAGAGGAAGATGAACGGACGGCCCAGCAATCTGAGACACTCCAGGACTCCTGACGCTTTGTCCGGTTTCTCCTCGTCGATCGGGGTTGCGGCGAGCAGCGAGATCGAAAGGAAGCTGAAGACGGCATAGATCACGAACAGCACTCGCCATCCGAGTCCGAATGTCGGGAATAAGGTCGTGGCACCCCAGGCCGCAATAACCGGAGCAAGAAACGACGCGATCGCCTTCACGAACTGGCCGAACGTAAGGGTCGAGGCGAGCCGGTCGCCACTGATAAGATTTGTCACAAGCGGATTGAGCGACGTCTGCATGATCGCATTGCCGATTCCGAGCAGCGAAAACGAAACCAGCATGACTCCGTAGCTATCTCCGAATGCCGGGATGAACAGCGAGACAGCAGTCACGACAAGACTGATGATAACCGTCTTTTTGCGGCCGATCCGATTCATCAGCATTCCGGTCGGCACCGAGAATATAAGAAACCAGAAAAAGACGAGCGAAGGAAACAGATTGGCCTGAGCATCGGTCAGTTCCAGATCTTTCTGAACATAGTTTGAAGCCGTTCCGACGAGATCTACGAATCCCATGACAAAGAAGCAGAGCATCACAGGAATTATCTGCATAAGGAACGATTTGCGGTTCGTCACAAGCGATTGTGTCATAGCCATGATATTTATATTTGTACAATATTGATTACTATTCTGAGTAGATGGTTGAGATCAAACAGGTTCTCATCGACTGCTGAAAGAGTCGTTGATCGAAAAGACTTTTAAACCTTCAATTCTCGCATTTCCGCCAAGTGATGAAATCGAGATCGTCGAATAAGGCTCGGTCGGGAAGAGAAGATTTGTCATAACGAATTTGCCTCCGTTGCCGAACACCTCCATACTTGACCGGTCGATGAACAGTCTCAGCGAAAGCCTGCCCCCCTCTTCAAAAACCGGAGCGACAGTCACTGCCGGAAAATCCTGGCTGAAATCAACAATGCCACTTTTGCGACGGTCGAAAGAAAGCGTACGGTCGCCTGCTTTGTATCTCAGCGTCACATGCTCATCCGCCTTATTGGAGATCCGGATGTCGACCGAATCGGCCTTACGGCAGTCGAGGTCGAGCAGGATCTCGCATATTCCGCCGTTGTCAGCCGGGAGAGAGAACTCGCGCGCCTTCTTTCCGACCGACATGCCTCCGGTCCTGAGTGTCTGACGACCGCGAAGAGCGAGAAGTTCCGGAGATGGCGACGATGACAGATAGATCTGACCGTCGGAGCCTCTGAACAGACCAGCCTCACGCGGAAGAGTGTTAGCACTTCTGAACTGCAATGTCGGCACTTCGGTGGCATACTGCCAATTGCTCATCCAGCCGATCAACGTGCGCCGGCCGTCGGGGGCATCGCTCCAGCTGACTGTCGCATAATGATCCTTGCCGAAGTCCATCCATTTCGTCGGGACATTCCCGCTCGAATCGGTGTCGGCCTTGAATCTCTTTCCGTCGAAATCGCCGACGAAATACTGTGTGGCGCTTCCGCCGAACGGACCTCCCGGATTTATGTTGCAGACAAGAACCCATTTCTCCTCACCTGTGCCGTCGACTTTCAGGCTGAACAGATCCGGACATTCCCAGACACCGTCCTGAGCGCCGATACCTTTTCCGAAAGCACTCTGGAGCGTCCACTCCTTCAGATCCGGAGATGTGAAGATGAGCATTTCATGATCGAGAGCATGGGCCAGCGTCAGAACCCAGCAGCCCTGACGGGCATCCCAGAACATGTTCGGATCACGGGCCTCGCTTTCAAGTGTGATCACCGGATTTCCGGGATAGATCTCGAATGTCTGACCATTGTCAGTGCTGTGGGCAAGACTCTGGATCTGGCTTGCGTCGGCAGAGGTGTAGAGCGAGACAACGGCATTTTCCCCGAATCCGGCAGTGTTGCCGGCATCCACGACAGAACTGCCGCTGAACACAGCTCCGAGACCATTGGCCTCGATTGCCACCGGCTGGTGCTCCCAGTGGACCAGATCAGTCGACGACGAATGGCCCCATGTCATATTCTGCCATTTCGATCCATAGGGGTTCCACTGGTAATAGAGATGCCAGACACCGTCTTTATAGAACATTCCGTTCGGATCGTTCATCCATCCATAGAGCGGACTGTGATGAAACGCGGGTCGGTAAGCCTCACGGTTCGCAACGTCAAACGTGTCTGACAGCGCTATGTTTTTCCAACAGGCGTCATCCTTGACCTCGCGGATATTCGAACGGCTCTGGGTTGTCACGACATTCAGCAGGACTTCGTGTCCACCGTAGGGTTCGAGATCGAACGGGACATAATAGTCGACTTTGCTTTTGGACAGCTTGACATTGATTTTCCTGTCGAGACGTCCGTCGACAAGAACCGAGATGGCAGCATCATCATTCGAATCCTGCACAGGAAGCAGAACGTATTTCCCCTCGCCCGTGATCCGGACAAGCGTATTGTTGACCCCCAGATGGTGAATCTCGATACCGTCCGAGGCATAAGCAGTCGAGGCGAACGCAACCACTCCTGCCGTCAGCAAACGACCGACTGATTTCATCATTCTATTCATATCATCCTAATTTTTTTTTGAAATTGGTTAAACTCTATTTTTTGATTGGCTCTAATGGTCAGCGGAGTTCAGACCGAGGATTACGGCTTCCGCTTCGACATTGCAAAACTACAACAATCCGAAAAGAGATGATATAAAAAATCGTGCATAGTCTATCAAATATGTTGTATCGGTCAATTT
>JAIDJZ010000355.1 GCA_029051965.1 Paramuribaculum sp.
AATCCGGAAGCGGCAGAAAAGAAGCAGCAGATTGTATAAAAGATTTTCGTTCTCTTACTATCGTTTAAATTTGAACATTTACTTATTGTCACAGAATTTAACATTCGAATATTCAGCATTTTAGTCGCAATACAAAAAATTACAATATTTAACCAATTTTTACACCAGGCCACACATCGCTGAATTTCAACCAATTAAACCCTCCCCAAAACAAACCTTTGACACAAAAAAGAGCGTACAATGAGCTAATCATTTGGCCGGTCGGGCTATTGTGCGTACCTTTGACTACCAGCAAAACACAAATGCAAATAAAAACTAAAAACCATCATGGAAAGAACACTTATTCTTTTTAAGCCATCCTCGATCGAACGAGGTCTCGTAGGACAGATACTTACCCGCTTCCAGCAAAAAGGCTTAATAATCGAAGGCATCAAGATGATGCAGCTCGACGAAAGAATCCTTCGCGAGCACTACGCCCACCTTGTTGACCGTCCTTTCTTCCCCTGGATTCTCGCTTCCATGATGGCTTCGCCGGTAATCGCACTTTGCCTCAAAGGCAACGACGCAATCCGCGTTGTCCGACTGATGACAGGTGCCACAAACGGACGCGAAGCTCTTCCCGGTACAATCCGCGGTGACTTCTCTCTCTCCGGACAGGAAAACATCATCCACGCCTCTTCAAGCCCCGAAGATGCAAAAGTCGAAATCAACCGCTTCTTCCGTCCCGAAGAACTCTTCGACTGGACTCCGCAGAACCTCCGTTTCCTCTACGCTCCCGACGAAGCCTGATCAGTAACCGCCAACCTTAAATCATCTGACTTAACAGCCAAAGCAAACAAAAAACAGATAAAACCTCTCTCCTCATAAGTAAAACCAATATTAACTTCATGACTTTTATTAAGAAAATAGCCTTGGCAGCTTCACTGACCGCTGCAATCTTCGCATCAGAACAAGCTTCCGCTCAGTATCGTCTGCCGGCTTCGCACAATCAACAGCACAACGCCCTGATTGCCGACCAGCGTCCGGCTGGAATCGACATCCAGTCTGCTAAAATCAACAGCAACATTGCAAATGACGTTCGCCAGCGCGAAATGCTTCAGGACAATGAATTGTTCAACTACAACTTCAACTCCCAGTCAGTCAACGCCTACGCCGGACTTGAAATCCCTGCCACCCACAACATCGACGTAACAGGCTTCGTTGCTCCCGTTCGTGGAAGACTCACATCTCCCTACGGATGGCGCGCTCGATTCGGCAGAATGCACCGCGGTGTCGACCTCAACCTCCGCGTCGGAGACTCTGTTGTCTCTGCATTCGACGGCAAAGTACGACTCGTCAAATATGAAGCCGCTGGCTACGGCAACTACATCGTCGTTCGCCACGACAACGGCCTTGAAACAGTCTACGGACACCTCTCGCGCACTCTCGTCAAGCCCGGTCAGCGCGTACGCGCCGGTCAGCTGATCGCCAAAGGCGGCAACACTGGTCGCTCAACCGGTCCCCACCTCCACTTCGAAACTCGATTCATGGGGCTCCCCGTAAATCCCGAAGCAATAATCGACTTTGAAAACCACGTCACCCACAAAGACGTTTTCACATTCGACAAAAAATCCTACGAACGCGCTCAAGTCTACGGATGTCTATTATACACATCTCCGAGCCATCGAGACAGGCAGAATACTCGAATTACGTCTTGATCGTT
>JAIDJZ010000356.1 GCA_029051965.1 Paramuribaculum sp.
CTCATCACCTGACCGTGGGGATACCAGTAGTGATTGCCTGTTCCCTGGAAGAACGCCGAAACGTCGAAACCAAAATAGCGGACCGAAGCGGTGATACCATAGGAAAGCGTCGGCAGCGAATTGCCAAGAATCTTAAGGTCGCCGTGGTTTGCCACAGAGTTGACCGGCACGGCCGACCACAGACGTTTGCCTGTTTCAGGATCGATCGCATTCAGGGCTTCATTATAGCCGGGATCGCCATCGACGAGATAGTTGCCCCGTCCATCGGTGATCATCGTTGTGTTACCGTTGTTGACAGCGCCGTCGCCATTGATATCGACAAATCTCACGTCGCCCGCCTTATATCCGCCGGGAAGACCGTTTGTGACATAAGTCAGATCGACCTTGCTCTTATAGGCGTCAGCCTCTTCGTCGGACTGGAACAGCCCGTCGATCGTATAACCCCAGATGTCGCCGACGTGCATTCCTTCATAATAATCAGAAAGGAGCTGGCCGGTATTGTTCTTATATTTTGTAATCTTGCTGTCATAGTCGGAAAGGTTGAATCCGAGGCTGTAGGAGAACGGCTTGCCGAAAAGCATGAACGAGTCGTTCCAGTTCATGGAAATCTCATAGCCCGTTGTGCGCATATCGGCATTGTTCATCTGCGGAACGCTTGCGCCATAGACTGCCGGCAGCTTCACACCGTTTGTCAGCATATCCTTGGTGTCACGCACATAGACGTCGCCCGTAAACGACAGACGGTTGTTGAACAGACTGAAATCAAGACCGACATCCCACTGGTTCGCCTTCTCCCATGTAAGGTCGGATGCGACCGGTGCACCGAGCGACGAATACTTGCCGGGCACTGTTGTGTCACCAAACGAAAACGATGCGAAATTATGGGAAGTGATCAGACGCAGATAAGTATAATAGCTGCTGACATTCTGGTTTCCGAGACTACCGTAGGAAGCGCGGATCTTCGTATTCGAAACGACGTCGCGCAGACTTTCAAAGAACGGTTCCTCCGAAATACGCCATCCGACAGATCCCGACGGGAACCAGCCCCAGCGATTGCTGCGGGCAAAACGCGATGAGCCATCATAGCGACCTGAGACCTCCACAAGATATCTGCCTTTGTAGTCATAGTTGACACGTCCGAAAACACCCTGCAGCACATACTCGTTCTGACCGCCGGAAACAGTTGTCACGATCTGACCTTCCGAATTCGTGCCGACCAGATTCAGGTCGTCGAGATCAGTGCTGATGAGATTCTGTCCGGTCGCACCGATAGCCTTGTAGTTACGTGTCTCATAATTGTAACCGGCCATAACCGTAAGATTGTGCGACTCATTGAACGTGTCGGTATATGTGGCAAAAGCATTTGCCGAATAATAGTTGGTCGTTCCGACCGACTCGCTAAGAGCGTTGAGGCCGGCACCTGAGGCATAGCTGCCGATCGGGCCGTCGGGGACCTCGCGATAGAAAATGTTGTTCGTGCGGTGAGTGTTGCGGGTCTGATAGAAACGGTAGGTGAAATCACCGACAATCGACAGCTGCTTGATCGGAGTGATCGTCAGTCGGGTCGTAGTGGTGAAATCAGTCTTGCGGTTGGTGTTGCGGTGGCTTCCTTCGCCAAGGAAAATATGGCGGCCATTGGCAACCTTATAGTCTGTGTAGGGAGTTGAATAGATCCAGGTCCCGTCGGGATTCTTCATCGGGAAGCATGCCAGACCGTGACGGGCCGAATAAGCGAACGTATCTTCGACCGAGCCGTTGCCCTGGAATTCGTAGGTCGAACCATAGAACGCCGTATTGTTCGAAAGAGTGGCCCACTGATTGATCGCGAAATCAACCTTAGAGCGGATATTGTAGCGTTTGTATTCGTCGGGATTCTGTTTCAGCACTCCTTCGCGGAAGTCAAGACCTCCCGAAAGGAAATACTTGAACTTGTCCTTTCCGCCCGAGAACGAAAGGTTGTGCTGCTGAGTCGGATGCGAATCACGATAGAGCATATGATACCAGTCATAGTTTCCATAGTAATACCACTGGCGCTTTCCGTTGCGGGTTTCCTCAACGACCCACGGACGGTCAGGATGCTCGGTCTTATCGTTGACGCGGGCAAGCAACTGCTGCATGTCATAGTCGCTGTAGTTGATATAGTTTGTGTTGCTGTTGCCCTGCCAGAACTGATTGGCATTGACAACCGACCAGTAGCCCTGAGTCACGAAATCAGTTGAAGTCGTAGCCGACTCCCATCCGACGCGGCCGTTGTAGCGCACTGTCGATTTGCCATCTTTTCCCTGGCCGGACTTCGTTGTCACGAGAATCACACCGAAAGCAGCGCGGGCTCCGTAGACAGCTGCAGCCGAAGCATCCTTGATGACCGAGACCGACTCGACATCGTTGGGATTGACAGAGTCGATATCGCCGATAGCGCCGTCAATGAGCACCAGCGGACCTGCACTGTTGATC
>JAIDJZ010000357.1 GCA_029051965.1 Paramuribaculum sp.
TACAACATGAAAGACAACACCGTTTCCTCCCTCTCAGACATCGCCGGATTCGCAAACGCACGCATCGACGACGTCCGTATCTACTCGTCAGCCCTTTCTGCCGAGCAGGTAGCCCTCGACAGCGATTCCGAAACCCCTCTTGAGGATGCCGGTGTGATTGCAGCCTACGACTTTTCACGCATCTCGGAATCCAGAGTGACCGACATCTCTGGCAACGGCCACACCGGCTATCTCGTAGGTTCTTGGCCGGCCTACTCCGTTCCATCCTATGCCGTGACAGTCAGCGAAACCGAAAACGGATCGCTCTCTCTCTTCGATGGAGATAAAGAGATCTCATCCGGCGACATGGTTGAGGAAAACACCATCCTCACTGTCGTCGCTGTGCCCGATGCTGATTGCGAGCTCATCGCGGTGAAAGTCAACGGTGAGACCCTTGAAGGAAACACTTTCGCCGTGACTGGAAACGTGACTGTCGCTGCCGAATTCAAAGCGAAATACACTGCTCCCTCCGGAAGCAGCTACCGCAGCAACTATCTGACTTCGATCGCCACCTCCGGTGCGGATAAAAACATCGGCGTCAGCTACTCTGCCCATCCCGGAATCTACACCATTCTCGGCGACACCGTGACGGCCGCTCCGGCAACGCAGTTCAACCTCAACCTCGTTGCCAACTCCGTCGGTGCTGCTTCTTCCACGACCGTCTATGAAGACCTTCGTTTCTGCCAGGCCTATATCTTTGCTGACTGGGAAGGATCGGGAGAATTCTCGCTGGTCAACACGCTCGGAGTCCATGCCCCCAGTGGCAACACACCCCACTCCAATATGCACATCTATGGCAACTACGATGACGTGATGGACATCAGCCAGACTCTTCAGGTGCCTGCCGGAGTGCAACCCGGAACAGTTGCGAGAATCCGCGTAATCTACCAGAACGCATGGACCAATCTCGGTGCGACAACAACCCCCGACCCCAATGCTGCGAACCTCGACAAAGGCATCGCCTATGATATCAATGTAAACGTTGCTGAAAAAAACACATTCACCGTCATCGCAAACGTGACCGGTGGAGCGGCAACCGTCGAAGTTGGCGGCACGGGAGGCTTTGTGGAACTTCCCGCCGAAGGGCTTCAGCTCGAGAAAGGCACTGAAGTTGCCGTGCGCTTCACTCGCGCTTCCTCAAACCACGTCCTGACCTCATTCGACGTCAACGGTGTCGACGACATGGACCACATGACTTCGCTCTCGCAGACAATCTACTCGATTCCTGCAATCGACCGTGACTACACTTTCGATGTCCTCTACTCTCTCCCTCAGTTCACTCTGACTGTCGTAAATATGGAAGGGGTCGATCCCGAAGCCTGCTACTATGGTGAATTCCGCAACAATATGAACGAACCGATCGAAATGACCGGCGACAACAGCGTGACGGTCGATAAAGGAGCGACCGTCTATTTCACCATCATGGCTCCCCGCGTTGAAAGCGGCTACACCTATGAGTTCCAGGGCCTGACCGACAACGGCGACGACGTGACCGATGAGCTTATGCCGTTTGGCAATGATCTGATGTACTTCATGTCAAACATCTCCGAAGACCATATCCTGATTCTCGACCAGTCCTATGCCGGTATTCTTGCCGTAGGAAACGACGCTGCCGGATCATTGAAATACAGCAATGGAGTCCTCTCCGTTTCCGACGCCGACGCTCTGATTGAACTCTTCGATACCAACGGACGCCTTATTCGCCGTGCCGATGCTGACACAATGCCGATCAGCGATCTCGCAGGCGGTGT
Source organism: Paramuribaculum sp. (assembly GCA_029051965.1). Taxonomy (GTDB): domain Bacteria; phylum Bacteroidota; class Bacteroidia; order Bacteroidales; family Muribaculaceae; genus Paramuribaculum. The sequence goes on from JAIDJZ010000357.1 coordinate 1,791, forward strand.
CTATGTCGCGAAGGCAACTCTCCCCGGAGCTGTCTACACTCTGAAATTCGTCAAATTCTGACAGAATTCACTCTTATAAACTGTTTTGTAAATTGGCGCTGTGTCAAAATCCACCTTTTTGACACAGCGCCCTATTTTGTATGGCGGGCATGTCATACATCTGTGGTGAAAGTCCACACGGGGCGTAGTTGCCGACGAACCCCAAAGCGAC
>JAIDJZ010000358.1 GCA_029051965.1 Paramuribaculum sp.
TTCCGAAGCCCGACAGCGTGGATTTCTGCTATCTCGATTCTGATCCTCAGGACAGGAAGCTGGGTTCGGGCGGTGGGACGGGCTGGAGCCACGCCCGTTTGCGCCGGTGTCACCCCGAGGCCGGCTCCCGTTCAGTCATTGTTCATGCAGGAGGCCAGAGCCGTCGTTTGCCGGCCTATGCGACGGTCGGCAAATCCCTTGCTCCGCTGCCTGTGCTTCGCTGGGCAGTCGGTGAAAAGATCGATCAGTCGCTTCTTGACCTGCAGCTTCCGTTGCTGCGGCAGATCATGGACGGGGCTGCCGAGTGGCAGTCGACTCTGGTTGTCAGCGGTGACGTTCTGGTGCGTGCAGGGGGGAAACTCCCTCCGGTTCCGGAAGCCGATGTCGTTTGCTACGGTCTGTGGACCGAGGCCGAACAGGCCGTCAACCACGGGGTTTTCTTCATTTCCCGCGACGATCAGTCAGGAACGACGCTCGATTTTATGCTCCAGAAACCCGACTCCGGACGAATTGCCGGTCTGAGCCGGTCGCATTACTATCTGATGGATGTCGGATTGTGGCTGTTGAGCGACAGAGCTATGGAGGTTCTGCGCCGGCGGTCGACCGATGCCGACGGCAATTGCCGCTTCTATGATCTTTATTCCGATTTCGGATGTGCGCTCGGCGGCCACCCGTCGGCAACCGATCCGGAGGTCGCCTCGCTGAGTGTGGCAGTTGTGCCGCTGCGCGACGGCGAGTTTTATCATTTCGGAACGACATCGCAACTTATTTCATCGACTCTGGCGCTGCAGAACATCGTAGCTGACCAGAGACGGATCATCCATAACCGGGCGAAGCCGAATCCGGCGCTTTTCGTCCAGAACTGTATTATGGGCACCCGGCTGACCGGCAGCAACAACAATGTCTGGATCGAAAATTCTTACGTCGGTCCGCGGTGGCGGCTGACACAGGAAAATGTTGTGACCGGAGTGCCGGAAAACGATTGGCCTCTCGAACTTAAGCCCGGAGTCTGCCTCGACATGGTGCCGATAGGAGAGACGGGTTTTGCCGTGCGTCCTTACGGCTACGCAGACCCAATGCGCGGTCTGACATCGGATGTCACGACCGTTTATCTCGGCCAGAGTCTTCAGTCGTGGCTTGCTGAGAGAGGTGTCAGCCTGCCCGGCGAGTCGGACATACAGGCCGCTCCTGTCTTTCCCGTTGTCGAATCGGTCGAAGATGCGGGAGTTGTTGCCCGCTGGATGACATCCGAACCCTCGCTTGAACGAGGTCGTGAGATCTGGACCGGGGCGCAAAAACTCAGTGCCGACGAGCTGATGGACCGGGCGGATCTCAGCCGTCTTTATCGGCAGAGACGCGATTTTCTGCGTGTCAACTTGAAAATGCTCCATGAGAATCCGGACAGTGTGTTCTATCAGCTCGACCTCGACGACGCCGCAAGAAAATATGTTGAATTCGGGCTTGAGATGCCCCGGCAGATGACCTCCGCCTCTCCTGAGGCAAGGAAATTCCAGAATCATAGCTTCCGCTCGAGAATCCTGCAGTTTGCAGGCCAGCCTTTCGAAGCCGAACAGCAGAAGGCGTTTCGCGCGATGAGCGACATGATTCTGTCGACAATCGATGTCAGCTCCGTCACTCCGCGGCTGAGCGTGAGCCACGACCGGATCGTGTGGGGACGAAGTCCGGTGAGGATTGATCTCGCGGGAGGGTGGACAGATACTCCGCCTTACTCGCTGCTTCATGGCGGTTCGGTTGTCAACATGGCAGTCGAGCTCAACGGTCAGCCTCCGCTGCAGGTCTTCGTGAAGCCCTCGGCAGAGCGCCACATCGTGCTTCGGTCGATCGATCTCGGTGCGTCCGAGATTCTCCGCGACTATGAGTCGATTCTGGATTTCTGTCGTGTCGGCGCACCGTTTTCGCTGCCTAAGGCGGCATTGGCGATAGCCGGTTTCGCTCCTGGGTTTTCGTCGCACAATTATGGTTCGCTCGAGGAGCAGCTTGAGGAATTCGGTTCCGGACTCGAAATAACACTTCTTTCAGCTCTTCCCGCCGGTTCCGGAATGGGGACAAGCTCGATTCTTGCCGCGACTGTTCTCGGTTCGCTCAGCGATTTCTGCGGACTGGGATGGACGGCCGATGAAATCTGTGAGCGCACTCTCGCGCTTGAGCAGCTGCTGACAACCGGCGGAGGGTGGCAGGACCAGTATGGCGGTGTCCTTCAGGGGGTCAAATTGCTTCAGACAGCCGAGGGATGCGAGCAGTCGCCGCGTATCAGCTGGCTTCCGGAGGGTATCTTCACGGATCCGCAATTCGCTCCCTGCCATATGCTGTACTATACCGGACTGACCCGCACTGCAAAAAGTATTCTTGCCGAGATTGTGCGCAGGATGTTTTTAAATCATGGTCCGACTCTGTCGCTTCTCAGCGCGATGAAGGAGCATTCGCTTGAAGTCGCCGACGCGATCCAGCGCCGCGAATTCGGTCGCTTCGGCCATCTGGTCGGACGGACATGGAATCAGAACTGTCTGCTCGATTCCGGCACGTGTCCGCCGGCTGTAGCCGCTATTGTCGACGAGGTGCGCGATCTTACGCTCGGACTGAAGCTTCCGGGAGCCGGAGGTGGCGGCTACCTCTATATGGTGGCGAAAGATCCCGAGGCAGCCGCACTTATCCGTCAGCGGCTTGCCGCCCGCACTGCCGGACGATTCGCAGAGATGCAGATCAGTCAGGCCGGCCTTAGGATTTCCAGGTCATGACCGGCGGTGTTTCCGCGGAAGTTTTCTGAAACATACTGACATAAAAAAACCGGAGTCTGATGCAGACTCCGGTTTTTATTGTGTCAGTACTGACCGTAGAGGGTCTCTTATTTGATGACGTTGCTGAGGTTGAAGTTAGCAAACTCGAGGTCATTGAGAGCCATAGTTGCCAGTGAGTTGTCGAGCTGGATAGCCTTTGACAGGTTTGAAGTCACCATCGAAGCGTTGTTGGTGCGGGCACCGAGCACAGCGTTCAGATAGTAAGTAGTAGCGTCGGGGTTAGCGATAGCGCCGAGAGTGTTCTTGGCAGCAGCATAGTCTTTAGTGAGAAGCTGAGCAAGAGCGGCGTTGTTGGTTTTGCTTGAACCGAAAGCCTTGACAGCGGCAGCGTTGTCGCCCTGAGTCAGATAGTAGACACCGAGAGCGTCACCGAGACCTTCGAGGCCGGCAGCATTGCTGAAGCTGCGGTTGGCAGCAGAGAAGTCTTTGTTGATGAGCTGGAGAAGACCCTGGTTCATTGCAACTTCAGAGCTGTTGGGAGCAAGCTGGGCGGCTTTGTTGAGGTTGGCGAGAGCAGAGCTGTAGTTTTTGTTGATGTACTGTGCCTTACCGAGGTTGTTGTAGCCGCGGAAGTCGTTGGGATAGAGCTTGGTCACCTGTTCGTAGATCTGAGCCTTGCGGTTGTTGTCGTCGGTGAGAGTCGCTGCATAGAGAAGCTCTTCAACGCTGAGTTCCGAAGGATTGGTCTGTGCGAGACGTGCGATTTCTTCGTCGCTCTTGCCGATGATGTTCACAGAAGCTGTGATGTGGCTGCGACGGAGCTGGGGCAGAATCTGGTCAGCGAGAGTTTCGAACACGTTGGCGAGGTTGCGGATTTCCTGTTCGCGGACTTCAGGATCTTTTACGTTCGAAAGAACGCTGAGGATGAGGTCTTTGTCCTGGATGTCGCTGGCTGCTACGAGCTGCTGGAAACCTTCCCAGTCTTCGGCTGTGAACTGTTTGGTGAGTTCGCCGAATTCAGTGATCTTGTCTTTTTTGAGCTGGCCTTCGAGATAAGAAGTGGTGTTCTTTTCGCGGTTTTCAGCCAGACGCTGGTTGAAGTCGTAGGCACCTTCGGGAGAAGCATAGGAAGAAATGTTGATTTCTTCGATTTCCTGATTGGGAGCTTCGGCTGCAGCGCGGAGCTGAGCGTTGAGGTCTTTTACGCCCTGAGAGTCAAGTTCGCCCTGACGAACGATTGCCTGGTTGATGAGGAATCGGATGTCGGCGGTATATTTTTCGTTGATGATGCGCTGGAACTTGTCGTTTGCAGTAGCGGGATTGACAGTAGCGGGATCGGCGAGAGCTGCAGTGGCGATGATGCCGTCGGCAACTTTAACCTGGGGAAGAACATATTGCTTGCTGCCCTGCTGAACGTTGAAAGTCAGATAGAGTTCGCTCTTCTGCATTTCGGGAGTATAGACGTAGTTGACGGGGATTGTGAGAGTTCCGCCGTTGGAGTAGTTGACAACAGGGTTGTTGCCGCGTACTTTTTCGCCCTGATATGTAACCGAAGAGGCAGCAGTCTGCTGGTCGCCGTACATGAGGACAGGAGTAACTGTGACAACCGCGTTTTTCTTGAAGAATTTAGCGGGGATGTTACCGGTAACGGTAGCGGGGACTGTTGATCCTACTACTTCAAGCGGATTGGGATTGGTTGTGAAATAATCAGCTTTGAACTGATTCATTTTGCTGTTACAGCCTGTCAACAGCACCAATCCACCAATTGCAAATGATGAATAAAGAATCTTTTTCATGATGAAAATTTGGATATTGAAGTTTTGAATTTTGTTACGAAATGTGATTACCGGCAAATTTACTCTTTTTTCCTGAAATAGCATTAATTGTTGCTGAATTTTTTCAGCGCGTGGACGGGAAATCACCGCGAATTTCCGCTGGCACTCCTTTTTTGGGAGCGAAATGCACTACGGAGAGAGGGCGGCAGGCCGGAATACGTGATTCTGACGCGCCGCCCCCAGGGCAGAATTATATAATGGTTGGTTTAAAGTCAGCGGGTGATGAGAGAGAACTCAATCTTGTCGTTGCCTGTGGTCGGAATGGTTTTGTTTCCTTGGTCAATGAAACGGAATTTTGCGTAGTAGTAGACGTCTTTGCCTTTAGGTCCATTCGGGAACTGTGCATAAGGTATTGTGATCCATTGGTCGGAGAATGAGGCAAACAGATAGCCTGGGGTGACCCAGTAGACATGTTTGATGTGTTTGCCGCTTCGGTTGATTGCCGGTTTGCCGTTTTTATGATAAAACGCGAGTTCGACCTGAAACGATTCTTCGAGGAGGAATTGAGTATCGAAGTCGAAGTGTACTTTCATGGCCTTATTATTGTTTTTGTCATAGATGTTATGTTCCAGCCATTGAGAGGTGACGCTGACCTTCCGTTCTTTCTTCAGTTTTGTGCCCTCGGAGTTATAATAGGCAGTCCCGCTCTCATTCATTATTTCATAATATCTGTCTTCTATGGTGTGATAACAGTATTGATTGTATTTGACCGGCACTATTTCCTCTCCGTTTTCGGAGAATATGCCGCGCAAGTCTCCCTTATCGGCATAAAAGTGGTTGCCGATGCCGGTTTTAAGCAGCCGGTCGTACTCGGGCTGAATGATGCATTGGCCAGAAGTTAGGTAGATTCCGTATTTATTGTCTTTTTCGACAACGATATGGTTGTCCATGCCTTTGAAAGTGAGGAAGGAAGAGTATTCAGGCGGTACAATTGTGTCGCCGACGAGAGAAATCATTCCTTTACGTCCGTTTCGTTTTATGGTAAACAGGCTGAAGTCTCTGTCCCAGTATAGTTTTTCGTCGTTGACGCAAGGGACAGTCAGCATGCCTTCGAAGAGAATTCCCCATTTGTTGTCACGGCAGACATGGATAAAACAGGACCCCTCCTCCATGCGGTCGAAACTTTCCGGGTTTATTGTGCCGGACGACAGTATGTGCCATTTTGAGTCGTCGGTCTGGACAATAGTCTTGTCGAGGCATGTCATCAGCGGATATGGTTTGGAGTCCGGGCTGATGGCTGTCTTGTTGAAGAGAAGCCATCCCTCTTCTTCTGCGAAGGTTGCCGGCAGGTCTGAGGCAATAAGTGAGCCGTCGGCTTTATAGAGCTTCGATCCGGTCGGTTCGGTCATGAGAAAGAATTTTCCCGCCGGGCGCACAGCGGTGGCCGTAGTTGAATAGAGCTTGTCGTCGGCGTCGGTAACTGTCGAGAACCGTCCGCCGGGGAATTCGTTGTTAAGCTGCGGCGGGGTGTAGGAGAGAGTGCCGGTCATGACGGTAAACGGGCCGCATTTGTCTGTTTTGACAGAGATCATTTTCAGCAGTGAGAGCGTGGCGGGATGGTAGATCGCATGATTATTGTCATTGGTCAGCAGAAACATCGACCGGCTTTTCAGAGGGTTGATGAAAGTGTAGCTGTTTTTGACCACTTCACGGCCAGCAGTGTTCACCAATCCCCATTTGTTCTGGTTCATGAATGGGATGAAGGTCTGGTTGTCGATGGTGACCGGAGCTTTGACGTCGTCATAGGCTATGGCAGTCAGATTTGTGGCAGTAGCCGGATCGTAGAGGCCGATTCTGTCGTTTTTGCCGATTTTAAAATAGGATTCGAACGGCTCGATGGATGTGTATTCATTCGCCTCGATCAGCATTTTGCCGGTTCGGTCGAAGAGGCCTGCCTTTTTACCTTTTTTGACGATGAAAAAGCCGGGATGCGCCGGATCGATGAGGTCGAATTCCGGCTTTATGATCAGATTGCCTTTGGTGTCAACAACGCCGGAGTTTCCTTTAAGCCCGACGATGAACTCATTGCCGCAGCGTGTGGCTGAAGTATAGTCCGGTTTCTGGCGATAGATGCCGTCATAGGTCATGAATCCGTATTTGTCCTTGACTTTGACGAGCATGACTTCATCGCTGACCGGTTCGGCCGATTCGAAGACTGCTCCGGGCCCCACGAGTTTGCCGTTTTCATCAACGAATCCGATCAGTCCTTTGGCGGAGACGGTCGAGAGGAGCCGGTCGCCGGGCTGTTTTTCGAACGGCGAAGCTGTTTCGAACTTTGGTTTCAGCACCCATTTGCCTTCTGCGTTACTGTAGCCCCACGTCCCCTTTTTTGCATCCTGGCGGGGCTGGACGTTTTGTGCGATTGCAGATAATTGTGATGACAGAATCAGAGAAATTCCTGTCAGAATTGATTTGAATAAAAGTTTTTCGGTCATGGTAGATGTGATGATAGATATGTGTGAATGCAGCATCGGCCGCGAGCCTGATGGCCGGCGGCTGAAGAATTTTCTAATAAAATAGGCTATGTGAAACTTTGTTTCGGGGCGGCTTGATGTCATAATGTCTTACAGATATGAATCCGGGTTCGGAAAAACTCGGAAGCGATAGCTGTAGACGGGAAACAGTGTATGTCGTTGTTTTAAAAGGAAAAAGAGCCGTCCCAATACTTTTATCGTGAAGCCCCGGAGGAGACTCCCGCGACAAATTGCCGTGGTATTGTAATTTCCCTGAATTCCGGAGTTATGAGCTGCCGGAATGATTTTGCATCACAAAAATATCAAATCATTTTAATCTGACCAAATTTGTCTTAAAATTTTTTCTTTTTTGTTTCGATTTGTTTCGATGTCGATATAATTGCAGTTCGGAATTGGCGTCAGAGGCATGTGACGATCTCTCCCAGCGGCTTGCGGGATGTTGCGCGCGTAGCGTCAGGGCCGGGGATGCCGACGGGTATCAGGGCAACCGGTTGGAAAGAAGAGGGGAGCGCGAGTTCCCGGATGACCTCTTTCGGATCGAAACGGCAGACCCAGCACGTCCCGAGGCCTTCCGCCGCAGCTGCAAGACAGATATGTTCGGCTGCTATCGCCGCATCAATGTCGGAATGGATTTTTCCGTCTTCGGGTCGATGCCATGCCGCTTCCGGGTCGGCGCACACAATAATATATATAGGGGCTGTCTGAAACCAGTCGCGCTGATAGCATCTGCGTATCGCATTTTTTGCTTCGTCGCTTTCGCAAATGAAGAAATGCCAGGGCTGCAGATTGACTGCCGAAGGAGCGAGGCGTGCGGCTTCAAGGATTCGCTCGATTTTTTCGCGCGAGGGAGGTTCGGGAAGAAAGTTTCTGACAGAGTGGCGTTCGGAAGCAAGTTTCAAAAAATCCATAGCATGTGAGATGACGGGGTTATCTATTTATGGTGCAAATATACGCATTATATTCGACGAAAAAATAGCGGACGTAGGCCGAAGCCGTTTTTTTTGATTCGGCGAAAGCAAAAGTTTACGGATTTTTTCGGACGGAGCGGAGTATATGATGGATAGTTCATGGATTTTTGCTAACTTTGTGGCAGAAAGAACCAGCTGCGTCTGTCGGCATCGCTGCAGATGTGGATTTGTCACAGTCTAACATTCGTTACCACACAATGAAAAAAGTATTGCTTCTGGGTTCCGGTGCCCTAAAGATCGGACAAGCCGGAGAATTTGACTACAGCGGCTCACAAGCACTTAAGGCCTTGCGCGAAGAGGGCATTGAAACGGTGCTGATCAATCCTAACATTGCTACTATCCAGACTTCCGAAGGTGTTGCGGACAGGGTCTATTTCCTGCCGATAACGCCTTTTTTTGTGGAAGAAGTCATTAAAAAAGAGAATCCCGACGGCATTCTCCTCGCGTTTGGCGGCCAGACCGCTCTGAACTGCGGAACCGAGTTGTATCTCAACGGCATTCTGGATAAGTATGGAGTCAAGGTGCTTGGAACCTCAGTGGAAGCAATCATGATAACCGAAGACCGAGATCTTTTCGTCAAGAAACTCGACGAGATCGACGCGAAGACTCCGGTTTCAGAGGCTGTTGAAACGGTTGACGACGCTCTTGCTGTCGCTTCACGCATCGGCTATCCTGTCATGGTGCGGTCGGCTTATGCGCTCGGAGGTCTCGGCTCGGGCATCTGCACTAACGAAGAGGAGATGCGCGCCCACTGCGAAAGCGCTCTCGCCTTCTCTCAGCAGATCCTTGTCGAAGAGTCTCTCAAGGGCTGGAAAGAGATTGAGTTTGAAGTCATCCGTGATGCGAGCGATCTGTGCTTTACAGTCGTTCCGATGGAAAACTTCGACCCACTCGGAATCCACACCGGCGAATCGATCGTTGTCGCTCCGATTGTCTCACTGTCTGCCGACCAGATCAGTCTGCTCGAAGACATCGCCCGCCGCGTTGTCCGTCACATCGGAATTGTCGGCGAATGTAATATTCAGTATGCATTCAATGCCGAGACCAACGACTACCGAATCATTGAGATCAATGCTCGTCTGAGCCGTTCGTCGGCCCTTGCTTCGAAGGCATCGGGCTATCCTCTCGCTTTCGTTGCGGCTAAGCTTGCGCTCGGCTACAACCTTGATCAGATCGGCGAACCCGGTACGCCTAACTCGGCAGCCAAAGCTCCCGAGGTTGACTATATGATTGTCAAGATCCCGCGCTGGGACCTCACTAAATTTGTCGGTGTCGATCGTGAGATCGGTTCGTCGATGAAGTCTGTCGGCGAAATCATGTCGATCGGCAAGAGCTTCGAGGAGATCATCCAAAAAGGTCTGCGAATGATCGGTCAGGGAATGCATGGTTTTGTCGGAAACAACGACATCTCTTTCGATGATCTCGACAAGGCGCTCTCGCATCCGACCGACCTGCGAATTTTCGCTATCGCGCAGGCTCTCGAAAAAGGCTATTCGATCGACAGCATCGTTGATCTGACCAAGATCGACCGCTGGTTCATCAGCCGTCTTGCCAATATCGTTGATTTCGCTACCCGTCTGAAAGCCTTCGGTTCGGTGGCAGAACTCGACGAAGCGACAATGAAAGAGGCGAAACGTCTCGGATTCTCCGATTTCCAGATTGCCCGTCTTGTCGAAAACCCCTCAGGCAACATGGAGAAGGAAATGCTCGCTGTCAGAGCGCGCCGTAAGGAACTCGGTGTCCTGCCCAACGTCTGCCGCATCAACACCGTCGCTTCCGAACATCCCGAACGTACAAACTATCTCTATGTGACTTATGGCGAAGCTTCGGACGCACGCCGCTATACCGGTCTGCCCACCCATAGCGTTGTCACTCTCGGATCGGGAGCCTACCGCATCGGAAGCTCGGTTGAGTTCGACTGGTGTTCGGTCAATGCCGCGACAACATGCCGCGAGCTGGGCTATGAGGCTGTCATGATCAATTATAATCCTGAGACAGTGTCGACCGACTATGACATGTGTGACCGTCTCTATTTCGACGAGCTCAGCTTCGAGCGCGTGATGGACATTATCGATCTCGAACGTCCCCACGGTGTCATTGTCAGCGTCGGAGGACAGATCCCCAACAATCTCGCGATGAAGCTCTATCGCAACAATGTTTCGGTGCTCGGAACGTCGCCCGTGTCGATCGACCGTGCGGAAAACCGTCACAAATTCTCGGCTATGCTCGATCAGCTCGGAATCGACCAGCCCCGCTGGAAAGAGCTGACTACTACCGAAGAGATCGACAGCTTCGTCCGTGAAGTCGGATTCCCGGTGCTGATCCGCCCGAGCTATGTGCTTTCGGGTGCCGCAATGAATGTCTGCTACGACTATGACCAGATGCACCGTTTCCTCGGAGCTGCTGCTAAAGTATCGAAGGAATTCCCGGTTGTTGTCACTGAGTTCCTGCAGAACGCCAAGGAGATCGAGTTTGATGCCGTGGCCCGCAACGGACGCATTGTTGAATATGCCATCTCAGAGCATGTCGAATTCGCCGGTGTCCACTCCGGCGATGCGACACTTGTCTTCCCGGCCCAGAAAATCTACATGGCGACCGCACGACGGATCAAACGCATCTCTGCGCGCATTGCCCGCGAACTCAATATTTCCGGTCCGTTCAATATCCAGTATCTCGCAAAGGACAACGACGTCAAGGTGATCGAATGCAACCTGCGTGCGTCGCGCTCGTTCCCGTTTGTCAGCAAGGTGCTCAAAAAGAACTTTATCGCGACAGCTACCAGAATCATGCTCGGCGAGAACGTCGAGAGTGTCGACACATCGACCTTCGACATCGACTATATCGGTGTGAAAGCCTCGCAGTTCAGTTTCGGACGTCTTCATAAAGCCGACCCTGTTCTGGGCGTCGACATGTCGTCGACCGGCGAAGTCGGCTGCATCGGCAACGATTTCGACGAAGCTCTCCTGACTGCAATGCTTGCTGTCGGACACACCGCACCCCGAAAAGGCGTGCTCGTAAGTTCGGGCGACGTACGTGGCAAGGTCGACATGCTTGAGGCCTGCCGTCTGCTCGACGAAGGCGGTCTGCCGATCTATGCGACCGAAGGAACCGCCCGTTTCCTTAACGAAAACGGCATTGAGGCAAAAGTTGCCGGATGGCCCGACGAAGAGGGTTGCGCTACCAACGTGATGGATCTGATCGCCAACCACGAGGTTGACCTGATCATCAACATTCCGAAGAACCACACCAAGCGCGAGCTGACCAACGGCTACCGTATCCGCCGCGGAGCTGTGGACCACAACATCCCTCTGTTGACCAACGCCCGTCTGGCTTCGGCTTTTGTCAAGGCATTCCTGTCGAAACCAATCGAAGAGATCAGCATCACTCCCTGGCAGAACTACGGAAAATAAGTGACAATGGAAAGTTTTCACCAGCTGGCGGTCAACCGCCACAGCATCCGTCGCTATACCGACGAACCGATAAGCGCAGACGATGTGAAGCTTATTCTCGAAGCCGCTCTGCTGGCTCCGACCTCGAAGAGCAGCCGCTCGTGGCAGTTTGTCTGCGTCGATGATCCCGACATGCTCAGTCGGCTTGCCGGCTGCAAGCCTGCCGGAGCTGCTCCGATCGAGCGCTGCCGGCTTGCAATCGTCGTGGCCGGAAATCCTGAACTGAGCGACCCCTGGGTTGAGGATGCCTCGATCGCTGCCGCTTTCATGCAGCTGCAGGCCGAGGACCTCGGTCTTGGATCTTGCTGGATCCAGGTCCGCGGACGCTTCACAGCCGATGGGATTCCCTCTGAGGAATATGTCCAGGAACTGCTCGGGATGCCCGGAGAGTTGCCGGTTGTCTGCATCATGACATTTGGTCATAAGGCCGAAGAACGTCGTCCGGTCGACACGTCCAAACTCCTGTGGGAACGTGTCCACATCGGAAAGTGGAGCGAACGCGAATAATGAAACGACCGTTGCGAACTGTAATCATAGGGTCGGGGAATGTGGCTTCTGCCATTGCCCCGGCCCTTGAACGCTCCGGCAGCATAAGTGTGGTTGCCGTCTATAGCCCGACGCCGGACCATGCAGCCGCGCTGGCTGCCCGGCTGGAATCAGCGGTTGCAGTCAGTGATGCCGACGCAATTCCGAACGACGGCGAGCTCTATCTTATGTCAGTCAAAGACGATGCGATCAGGGAGCTTGCCCGACGGCTCAGGCCGGTTGAGTCAGCCCTCTGGCTTCATACATCCGGCGGAGTCGACGCCTCTGCGCTTTCGCCGCTATCGCCCCGCTACGGGGTCTTCTATCCGCTGCAGACCTTTTCAAAAGGGGTGGATGTGGTCATGGAGGAGGTGCCGTTTTTCGTCGAAACCTCTCAGTCCGGCGATCTGACGCTTGTCGAGCAGATGGCCCGTAGCGTAAGCCCTAAGGTCTATCATGCTGACGGCATGATGCGCGCGCGGATGCATGCCGCCGCTGTTTTTGCCTGCAACTTCACCAATCATATGTGGGCGGTCGCCGACGATATTCTGCGCCGGGAGACAGGGACAGATCTCTCGGTTCTCTATCCGTTGCTGGAGGAGACACTGCGTAAGGCGATGACGGTGCGCCCGGCTGATGCGCAGACCGGACCGGCTGTCAGAGGCGATCGCGGAGTGATAGAACGCCATGCGGCGATGCTCGCCCCCGATGAGGCGCAGCTCTACCGCGTTCTCTCTGAACATATAATCGACTATACAAAGAAAAACCAGAAATAAGAAATAATATGAGCCGGATCGCTTATGACCTGACGAAAATCAAAGGAATCGCCTTTGATGTCGATGGTGTCCTGTCGCCTTCGACAATCCCGACCTCACCCGAGGGTGAACCCCTGCGAATGGTCAATATCAAAGATGGCTATGCTTTGCAGCTGGCCGCCCGCACGACTGATCTGCGACTTGCCATAATCACCGGCGGACGCAGCAAGGGGGTCGATGTCCGCTATCGTGGTCTTGGGCTCACGGATGTTTTCATGGGTGTCGCCGACAAGATCAGCGTGCTTGAGAAATGGATGGCCGACAACGGTCTTGCTCCGGAGGAGGTGGCGTTCGTCGGCGACGATATTCCCGACTATTTGCCGATGAAGCGCGTCGGACTTAGCGTGGCTCCCGCCGATGCCTGTGCCGACATCCGCGAAATCGCTACCTATATTTCTCCCGTGGCGGGAGGCTATGGGGTAGCCCGCGATCTGCTCGAGCAGATTCTGCGTGTGCGCGGACAGTGGATGGCCGACACGAAGGCTTTCGGCTGGTGATCGGAAACAGTTGAATTTTAACGATTGATAATTCATATGGCAAAGAATCCTTTGGAAAATCTCGACCGCTTCAAGGTTGTCCTCGCAAGTGCGTCGCCCAGGCGAAGCGAGCTGCTTTCGATGCTCGGTGTGAAATTTGAGGTGCGTCCTCTGTGCGGGGTCGATGAGTCGTTTCCGGCCGATCTGCCTCCGCGCGAAGTGCCTCTCCACATAGCCCGCAAGAAATCGGCGGCTGCAATGGAGATGATTGCCGATGACGAACTTGTCATCACGGCAGACACGATCGTCATTGTCGACGGAAAGGTGCTCGGCAAACCGTCGGATTCCGAGGAGGCAAGGCAGATGCTCGGCGAACTGTCGGGGAAAACCCACACGGTTGTGACCGGAGTTTCGGTCTGCGGGGCCGGACGACAGGAAACGGCAGCTGCGTTCACCGATGTGACATTTGCCGCGCTGACAGATGAGGAGATCGATTTCTATATCGAACGCTACAGACCGTTTGACAAAGCCGGTGCCTATGGAATCCAGGAATGGATCGGGTGTATCGGTGTCAGAAACATCGATGGCAGCTTCTATAATGTCATGGGGCTGCCGCTACATCTTCTTTACACTCTTCTCCGTCGCTTCTGACTATTCTGACCGATGATGTAGTGTTGATGATCAGCGGAACGGTCTCGCAGGTGACAAGGCTCGTGTCGAGACCGTAGGCTTCCTGGTCGGAGATGCCGATGTGGCGCAACCGGTCGTGGATTCTCATAAGAATCGAATCCGAACGGCGGCAGAGACTCGAGGGCGAGAATTTGCGGTGGAGGGTGATGAACCGGAAATCGCCTGCTATTCCGTGGGCGCGGAGTGAAGGATATGAGCTGGTCAGATCGAGGTTGCCGGCGGCAACGAGATCCTCTACTATCTGGCGGAGGTAAAGGCTGATTTTCGGGTCGATTCTGAAGCCGAGACGCATCGTGATGACGAATATCGTTTCCGGTTCGACGATTTCCGCCTCATATTCGAGTGTGTTCGGTTCGTTGACGGTCTCGATATGGATAAACCAGTAGTGGTCGGCCCGCTTGGGGTGTTTGCGGACAATCGAATAGACCAGCTTGCTTTCCAGAGAGTCCGGACTGTCCGAACGGCTGAAGAACACCAGATTCGAGGCCTGTTTCGGAATTTCACTGTCATACTTTATCGCCTTGATTACGGGAGCGTACTCTTTCAGGCTGCAATAGTCGATGAAGCGGCTCCTGACCTCCAGGGCGCGGCGCCAGATGATCATGACCGCTGTCACGATTCCGGCGACAAGGAGTGTGAACCATCCGCCGTGGACGAACTTGAACATGTTGGCGATGAAAAACACACTTTCGAGTGTTGCGAAAAACGTCAGAAAAACTGCGCACAGGATCCTGCTGACCCCTCGCGAGCGTAGCCACACGCATAGGAGCACCGTTGTCATCAGCATTGTGATCGTTATTGCCAGACCGTAGGCGGCTTCCATCCTTCCCGAATCCCGGAACAGACCGACAGTGAGTAGACACCCGGCAAGCAGTGACCAGTTGACGGCAGGGATGTAGAGCTGCCCTTTCTCCTCTGAGGGGTATTTGATTTTGAGCCGGGGCCAGAACCCGAGGTTGATGGCCTCGGAAAAAATCGTGAAAGATCCGCTCAGCAGTGCCTGGCTCGCGATTATGGCAGCTCCGGTCGAAAGGATGATGCCGGGGATGGTCCACCATGCCGGCATGATTCCGAAGAAGGGATTGATCCGGCCCGCATCCGGATTGGCGATCAGCCACGCTCCCTGTCCGAGATAGTTCAGTATAAGCATCGATTTCACAAAAATCCAGCTGATTTCGATGTTGCGTTTCCCGCAGTGGCCGAGGTCTGAATAGAGTGCTTCCGCTCCGGTTGTGCACAGAAAGACGGCGCCGAGAATAAAAAACCATTCCGGGAAATGAATCAGAAGATTCACGGCTTTCCACGGGTTGAACGCCTCAAGTATAGCCGGATGTGCCGGAATCCGACAGACGCCGAGTGTGCCGAGCATCAGAAACCATGCGAGCATGAACGGCCCGAAATATCGTCCGATGCGGCCTGTGCCCGCCTGCTGCATGACGAATATAATACAGATGATCACAATCACGATCGGAACGACCGGGACTTCCGGAACGATGCCGCGCAATCCTTCGACGGCCGAAGTCACGGTAATGGCGGGTGTGATCACTCCGTCGGCGATCAGAGCCGAAGCTCCGATCGCAGCAACGGTGTAGAGCCACTTTGCCGGAAGTTTCTTCAGCAGGGCGAACAATGCGAGAATACCGCCCTCGCCGTGGTTGTCGGCACGCAGTGCGAGCAGCACATATTTGACCGTCGTCTGGAGCGTCAGTGTCCAGATGACACATGAAACAGCTCCGGTTATGTAGTCTGAGTCATAGCCCGGATTGAGTGCCGTGATGGCTTTCATGACATAGAGAGGCGAAGTCCCGATGTCGCCATAGACAATACCTATTGTGACGAGGAGTCCGGTCAGAGTGATTCTCTTCAGCAGTGAGTCGGTTTTATTCGGAATCGTTTTCTTCATGTCACTATAACGCTTCTTCCCGCAAAAGTGTTAGCAGCGCCCCGTCACACTTTTGGGTCACACTTTTGAAGCGTTTTTTTTGCGGAAAGCCACTGGAAAAGTTGCGGGTTATGAACGAATTGAGTATATTTGTCGGAAATATCGCTATATAAGCCAATTCCATACCTCCAGAAATCTAATTCCAATCAAATAATTTTATGAGAAAAGTCAAGTCAATAGTGACCCTGTTTGCTATGTTCTGCGTTTCGCTTGTGATGACCGGATGTCCTTCCGATGACGCCCCGAAACAGCCTGCTCCCCCTGCGGAAAAACCCTCTGAACCCTCTGAACCCGGCAACCCCTCCGGCTCGAAGTGGAAGCTTGTGTGGATGGATGATTTCGACGGTGATGATATCGACTATTCGGTGTGGAGTCGCATTCCGGAGGGTACGCCCGACTGGGCCAAATATCAGAGTCTCGATGACCGTTGTTATGAAAAGCGTTCGAGTTCGCTCGTGTTGCGCGGAATCGTCAACGATGACACCCAGAAAGACAAACGTCCGTATCTCTGCGGAGGAATCTGGACACGTGAGAAAAAGTCTTTTGCTCCCGGCAAAATTGAAGTGCGTGCCCGCATGACTCAGGCCCAGGGTGCGTGGCCCGCGATCTGGATGATGCCCTTCACTTCGGTCAAGGGATGGCCCTATGATGGCGAAATTGACATTATGGAGCATCTGAATTTTGACCGCACCGTCTACCAGACTCTCCATTCGGGCTATATCGATGTCGAAGGCAACAGATATAATCCGAACTATTCCAGCCAGGGCTACATCGGTGACGTCTCGGAATACCATGTCTATGGTGTGGAAATCTATTCCGATAAGCTCATCCTGACAATCGACGGATATGAAAAACTCTACTATCCCAATCTGAATATTGAAGGACAGTTCCCATATTATACAAACTGGGATCTTCGTATCGACATGCAGCTCGGCGGTTCATGGGTAGGCAATATCGTTGCTTCTCAGCTCCCGGTCGAGATGGAGGTCGACTGGGTGAAATACTATGAGCGATGAACCGACAGATTGTAACTCAATAAAACGGCGGCCCGTCTTTTCCGGTTGGATCAGACGGGCCGCTGTTTGTTCGGAGTGATTCAGGCATCAAGCTTTTCGCGGAGATAGCGTCCGGTGTGCGACTGGCTGCACGCGGCAATCTCTTCCGGGGTGCCTGTCGCTACGATCCGGCCTCCGGCATCGCCTCCTTCCGGACCAATGTCTATGACATGGTCGGCACATTTGATTATATCCATGTTGTGTTCGATGATGATGACCGTGTGGCCGAGTGCGATCAGACGGTCGAAAGAGTCCATCAGAAGCCGGATGTCGTGGAAGTGCAGACCGGTGGTCGGTTCGTCGAAAATAAACATGGTCGGATCGTGGACTTCCATTCCGAGATAATAGGCGAGCTTGACACGCTGGTTTTCTCCTCCCGACAGAGTCGAGGAGCTCTGTCCGAGTTTAAGATAGCCGAGCCCGACCTGCTGCAGAGGAGTGAGGCGTCGGACTATTTTCTTTTCCGTCGGGCCGTCGGCCTGGCTGAAGAAGTCAATGGCTTCGTCGATTGTCATGTTGAGGACGTCGTTGATGTTTTGTCCCCGATAGCGTATGTCGAGGATGTCGCGTTTGAAGCGTTTTCCGCCGCATTCCTCACATGGGATAGTGATGTCGGCCATGAACTGCATCTCGATCGTCAGGAATCCTTCTGACTCTTATACACATT
>JAIDJZ010000359.1 GCA_029051965.1 Paramuribaculum sp.
GTTGTCTGTCGGCATTGCAGAATCATTTGCGGCGCGTGCGCGTGCGGGTTTTCTGCTTCGGGTTGTTCTTCTGTTTCTTTTTGGTCTGCTTCAGAGCCTGACTGACCGAAACAGTTTTGCCCAGATCATCTTCGCCCGGACCGTGGCCGCGGTCATCGACAAGAAGGAAGTCGAGTTGCTTGCGCTCGAGATTTGCGCGCGCCACCTTGACCTTCACATTGTCGCCCAGACGGTAGCGGTTGCCGCGACGGCGTCCGATCAGACAGTAGTTCTTCTCGTCGAAATCATAATAGTCGTCGACAAGATCGCGCACCGGCACGAGCCCCTCGCAGAGATTGTCGTTAAGCTCGACATAGAGACCCCATTCGGTCACTCCCGAAATGACACCGTCGAAAGTTTCGCCCATGTGGTCGCCCATGAATTCGACCTGTTTGTATTTGATCGAGGCGCGTTCGGCATTTGCTGCAAGCTGCTCCATTTCCGACGAATGCTTGCACTGCTCCTCGAGTTTAGGCTGATTGACCGAACGTCCGCCTGAAAGATAACGGTCGAGCAGACGGTGGACCATCATGTCGGGATAGCGGCGGATCGGCGAAGTGAAGTGAGTATAATAGTCAAACGCAAGTCCGTAGTGACCGACATTCGTAGTCGAATAGATCGCCTTGGCCATCGAGCGGATCGCGAGTGTCGAAAGGAAATTCTCCTCCCCGCGCCCCTTGATGTCGGCAAGCATGCGGTTGATCGAACGGTTCACCTCACGTGACGAACCCGAATCGCGCACCTTGAATCCGAACGTGCGTGCAATCTTCGAGAGATCGGCGAGCTTACCGGGATCCGGCATGTCGTGGATTCGATAGACGAACGCCTTAGGTCTCTTATGGTCTGCCGGCTTGCCGATAACGGTAGCGACAGTCTTGTTGGCGAGCAGCATGAACTCCTCGATAAGCTTGTTGGCCTCCTTCGATTCCTTGAAAAAGACACTGACCGGATGGCCCGACTCATCGATATCGAATCTCACCTCCGCACGGTCGAACTCAACCGAACCATTCTCGTAGCGTTCCTTACGGAGAATCTGAGCCATAGAGTTAAGCGCAAGAATCTCGTCGGAATAATCGCCGACTCCCGTCTCGATCACCATCTGGGCTTCTTCATAGGTGAAGCGGCGGTTGGAGCGGATCACTGTGCGCCCGATCCGGTGGCTAAGCACCCTGGCGCGCGCATCCATTTCAAAGATGCACGAAAACGCAAGCTTGTCCTCATCGGGTCGCAGCGAGCAGATCCCGTTCGACAGATGCTCCGGCAACATCGGCACAACGCGGTCCACAAGATAGACCGACGTGGCACGCTTCTGCGCCTCCCGGTCAAGAATTGTGTCAGGGCGTACATAGTGCGTGACATCTGCGATATGCACTCCGATCTCATAGTTACCATTGGGGAGCACACGGAAAGAAAGCGCGTCGTCGAAATCCTTTGCATCGCGCGGGTCGATGGTGAAGGTGACGACATCGCGCATATCCAGACGCTTCGCAACCTCCTCATCCGTAATTCCGGCATCGATCTTTTCAGCTGCGGCATTCACATTGTCCGGATACTTGTAGGGCAACCCGAATTCAGCAAGAATCGCATGCATCTCCGTCGTATTCTCACCTGTGCGTCCGAGAACATAAACGACCTAGCCGCGCGGATTATTGTCATACTCCATCCAAGAGACAATGCGCACGACTGCCTTGTCGCCGTTCTTTCCGCCGCGGAGTTTCGAGCGGGGAATCATGATGTCATTGG
>JAIDJZ010000036.1 GCA_029051965.1 Paramuribaculum sp.
TCATTGCGGTGTCGGCAAAGCCAACAACAATCGTCCCGAGTTGTCCGATGAGGATCGGAAACCCGAGACGAAGAATTTTATAGTCGAGCGTCAGACGTCCCCTCTCCATCAATAACATTCGCTATCGGAAGGAAAGGTGACATTTTTCACTTCGCCGACATATGAACCGACAGCGGCGGTGACCGCCTGACCGATCTGCCCGAAATGGCGCATGAATTTAGGCTTGAACCCTTCGTTCATTCCGAGCATGTCCTGAACGACGAGGATCTGACCGTCGGTGCCTGAGCCGGCTCCGATTCCGATCGTAGGGATCGACAGACGGGCTGTCACTTCATTGGCCAAAGCAGCCGGAATCTTCTCGAGCACGAGGGCAAAACATCCCAGGCTCTGAAGCAACTCGGCGTTTTCAATAAGCTTGCGGGCCTCGCTGTCGCCCTTGGCGCGGACGCCATAGCCCCCGAACTGATTGACCGACTGAGGAGTCAGTCCGAGATGGGCGCAGACAGGGATTCCGGCAGCCAGGATTCGCTCGACAGACTCACGGATTTCAGCACCGCCTTCGAGCTTGACAGCCGAGGCTCCGGTCTCCTTCATGATTCTGACGGCCGACTCAAGCGCCTTGTCGGGACAACCCTGATAGTAGCCGAACGGAAGGTCAACGACAACCAGAGCGCGCTCGACGCCGCGCACGACGCCACGGGCAAACGTTATCATATCGTCGAGTGTGATCGGCAATGTTGTCTCGTAGCCCATCATGACATTGGCGGCTGAATCGCCGACAAGGATAAAATCGACACCGGCGGCATCGACCAGCCGGGCCATAGTAAAGTCATAGGCCGTCAGACATGCAATTTTCTCTCCGGCCGCTTTCATTTCGCGGATTCGCGTCGTCGTTACTTTACGGCGCGACTGTTCAGTGTAAGTTGACATGCTTTATTTCTGTAATTCAACAATTTTGATTTCTCATTACGGCGTCAGGCGTCTGCCCTGGCCGGTCGGGGAAATGCCTACAGAACCATTCCCCGGGGTGCAAAGTTACGTCAAAATCCTGAGAAACCCTAAGAGCCGCTATCCATTCGGACGGATCTTTTTGCCATTAGTGTGAAAAAAGGTTTGATTTGGTTTGTTTTTTTGAAATGAATCTTGTAATTTAGCCAAATTGAAAAGCACATTTTTCAGCCCGATCGGCCTGTCGCTTTTCATCAAAAGTCAAATCCATCAGAAGATAATATGATAGACCCCCATAGATATTGCGTGATAATGTGTGGCGGCATCGGCAGCCGTTTCTGGCCCTACAGCCGTGCGAACATGCCCAAACAGTTCCTCGATCTGTTCGGAACCGGGCGTTCGCTCCTGCAGATGACCTATGACAGGATTCTTCCGCTGATCAGACCCGAAAACATCATCGTGGTCACCAATCGCCAGTATGTAGACCTGATCTGCGAACAGCTGCCGGAAATCGACCGCTCAAGGATTCTCCTCGAACCGGACCGGCGCAATACAGCCCCCTGCATCGCCTGGGCGGCCTATCATATCGGAGCGATCGATCCTCAGGCCTCGATGATCGTCACCCCAAGCGACCACCTGATCACACGCGAGTCGATCTTTGAAAACTGCGTGGCCCGGGGGTTTGATTTCATCGAACGCCACGACGCCCTGCTGACTCTCGGAATCAACCCGACACGTCCGGAAACCGGCTACGGATACATCCAGATCGGACGCGAGATCGAGCCGGGCCTCCTTAAAGTCAAGACCTTCACCGAAAAGCCCAACAAGGAACTCGCGCAGGTCTTCATCGACACCGGAGAATTTTTCTGGAACGCAGGCATCTTCCTCTGGACCGTCAAATCGATCAAAGCCGCGCTCCATCACTATGCCCCCGACCTCGCGGCGGTTTTCGACGCGGGAACCAACAGGTTCGCCACTGAAGGAGAAGACGAATTCATCGAGCAGAATTTCTCCGGATGCCCATCTATTTCGATCGACTTCGCCGTAATGGAAAAAGCCGACAACGTCTATGTCGAATGTGTCAACTTCGGCTGGAGCGACCTCGGGACATGGGGCTCACTCTATGACAACTCCCGGCGCGACGACAACGGCAATGTCACTGTCACCGACAACGTGATGACATACAATTCGACCGGCAACATCTTCATGGCCCCGGAAAACAAGCTGGTGGTCGCAAGCGGAATCCACGACTGCATTGTGGCCGATGCCGGCGATGTGCTCCTCATCTGTCCGAAAAGCGACGAGCAGCAGATCAAGGTGATGCTCACAGATGTGAGAATCCGCCACGACAACAAATATCTCTGAAATCCAGAGACTCACACAATCCCGACAAAACGATACACACAGACAAATCCATCATTATCCACACACGCATTTCCAAAAATCCTTAAAACAGAACTATAGCCATGGCAATAATCGATCTCGTCAGGTGGCAGCCCCAAAACGGGCCGACCATCTATGCATACCGGTTTCCGCAGACTAATCTGTCAACCTACACACAATTGCTCGTTTCCGAATCGCAGGAAGCACTGCTCTTCTCAAAGGGACGCCTGATGGGCAAATTCGGCCCGGGCAAACACACTCTCGACACGGAAAACCTTCCGATCCTCCGCCATCTCTACGGCCTCCCGTTCGGCGGCAAGAATCCGTTTACGGCCGAAGTCTGGTTTGTCAACAAAATTCAGGTGTTCAATATCGACTGGCGCATCACCCGCCTGCCGATCCACGACGCCGACTACAACACCCAGATTCCCCTCTACGCCGCCGGCCAGTACGGTCTTAAGATTGTCGACTCCGAAAAGTTTCTCATCAACTTCGTCGGCACACGTGCCGTCTTCTCCGAGAGCGACATGACCGAACAGTCACGCGGCGAGTTCACATCCAAAGCCAAATCGGCGATCCTGCAGTTCATGATGCAGAACCACATCGGATTCAAACAGATCGGAGCATATCTCGACTCGATGTCGACATATCTGCGCGACTCTATAGCCCCGTTCTGGAGCGAGCTCGGACTGGAACTGACCAAATTCTATATCAACGAGATCGACATCGACGACTCATCGCCCGACGGCCGCCAGATCCGCGAAGCGATCGCTCAGCAAAGCTCGATGTCAATCACCGGCCGCACATGGCAACAGGAGCAGCTGTTCGAAACGGCCAACTCGGCTATCAGCAACATCTCAGGCGCCATGGGGTCAGGCGGAAGCGGCGGACTTCTCGGCGGCATAATGGCAATCAACATGATGAACGGTATGATGGGCGGCGGACGTCAGGGTGGCGGAGCCGCCGGCGGAGGTGTCGCAGCCGATATGATGCGCCCGCAATACAACCAGCCGACATTCGGTCCGTCATCGCCCCAGCAGCCTGCAGCTGGACAACCGGCCGCAGGCGGAAACGCCTTCCCGGGTCAGCCGCAGCAGAAAGGCCCGCAGATGGTCTACTGTTCAAACTGCGGCAAGAAATATCCGTCGACCTCAAGTTTCTGTCCGAACTGCGGCAACCAGTACAATCCCTGTCCGCAATGCGGAACGGACAACAACCCCCATTCACGCCGCTGCGTCAGCTGCGGAACCACACTCGGCAGCAATGCCGGAGGAGCCCACTGCCCGAGCTGCAACGCGCCGCTCCAGCCCGGAAGCGTGTTCTGCGGCAACTGCGGCCAGCGAGTGGTTTCATCCGACACCTGCACCCGCTGCGGCTCAACACTCCCGCCAAACGTCAAATTCTGCCCCAAGTGCGGCAACCGACGTTCATGATCCCTTCAGCCAGTCATATCACACAAACACACTTAATCGATTATGAAACAGCTTTCATTTGTCCAGTGGGCAGTCTTCGGAATAGGGCTTGCAGTCCTTATCCTCTGCTTTTTCATGTATGGGACTTCGCTGCCGGAAAACGTATTCTGGCTTGACCTGACCGTTTCGGCAATAGCCTATACGGTCCTTGCCTACCGTGCGCTGCGCCCGATGCTCAACCTCAATGATCCCGCCGGCCGCGAAGTAGGCTTTCTCGGCGCGAGCTATCTGGTCGCAGGGCTGTATGCCCTTTTTGCAGCCCTTGCAATGTTCGGACTGCATCACGAAGAAGTCGAGTTCAAATCTCAGCTTATTGTCCAGATCATCCTGATTTTCCTTCTGATTCTGGGCCTGATGGCCGGATCTGAAGTCAGTGCGAAAACCGTCGAAGTCTACAATAAAGAGGTCAGGCTGACCAACCATCTCGAAGCCCTCCAGCGCGAGTTCAGACAACTCGACCGCACTATCGCCCTTTCAGAAGGCATCCCGCAGCCAGTGGCCCGGTCCGTTGCCGGACTGAAAGAACAGATCCGCTACCTCTCCCCGTCGAATTCGCGCGAAGCTGCCGACCTCGAACAGGAGATGATTCAGAAAACAGCCCGTCTCAACAGCCTCTGCTCCGACTATGAAAGCAATTCCCAGGCTATTGAACGCGCTCTCAAGGAGCTCGGCCACATTATAGCGGAACGCAAATCGATCTATTCAAACTAACCGCAGCACACAATAATTCCCCATTATCACACACCTTTTTTCACAACCATGGAAGGTAAGATTTTCCCAACATCAAGCAACATCTATCAGGATCAGGCGCGCATCCTGTTCAATTACTACAAAATGGCCGCTGAAAGAATTGTCAGCGAAGAAGAGCGCATCGAAGAACAAATCGAGAACCTGAAAGCCCAGCGTTCGGACTATGAGACAGAATTGTCGAAGACATGGTACTGGTATCTGACCATTATCCTCTTCTTCATGGCATTCGTCAAAAAGAAACAGATCACCCGGAAGATCGAGGAAACCGACGCCGAAATCGCCCGTCTTCAGGAAGAACACAAAAACATATTCCGCGACTACAGAATCTCCCGCCTCGGAATCGCCTATGTCCCGGTCGCCGATCAGGTCAAATATGACGACAAGAGCTTTATGGTCGATTTCACAGGCGATGTCCCCGACAGCGAAGTCGCGCTGAGACTCCCGCGTCAGAACGAGCTGCTTGCCCGAACGATCAACCGGATCGAGGAACTGTCAGCCGAAGCTCCCCTCATCGAATCGTCGGAAGAGACCGAACCTCTCGAAACGGCCGACTACTCGACATCGATCCAGGAGGTGCAGGAACATGACTATTTGGGCGCCCTCGAACGCTCGCTGCGGACCGTTTCGTTCTGCATGGAGGATGTCGACACGGTTTCCGTCTCACTGCCCCTCGTGCCCCGCGACAGCAAATATCTCGGCTTCATTGATGAATTCGCCACCGACTCTGTTCCCGAGGGTTCGCCGGTGCTCAATGTCTTCAACGCCGAACAATATGCCGGACGCATCGACCGTTTCCGCGAGCTCAACAGCCTTAAGGACGCTCTTTCAAGCGAGACGCGCCACTTCGAGGATGTCATCAAGGGACTCATGTCGACAATGGCAATCTCCGTTCAGGCGATTTCCGCCCTTAAGGTAGCGTCGGTCGATAAAGTCGTGTTCGAGTCCAACAGACTCCTCTATCAGATTCTCAAAGCCCCCTACAACCACTATTCGCCGATTCTCGAATATGACGAGATCGACCGCATCCGAAACGAAAAGTTCGACTACTCGCAGGACATCGAGGATTACGAACCATTCAATCTGCGGCCAAGCTCAAGAATGAAATTCAATCTCCTTTCGGGAATGTGGACGTCGGAAGACGGAAATGTCAGCTCGATGCCGTTCGGAATCCATCAGATCATCGAGGAGATCATGGCTCCCGTTGTCCAGAACCTCATGGCCGAAAACCGCATCGAACGCCTCAAGATCTATAATGGCATCAAAGACCAGAAAATCTCATATCTCAACAAATGGCATCAGGACACCGACGCGTTCTATCGTTCGAACCGCGCCGAAAGTTCCGAAATCATCAACCTGATGCAGGGAAGCCTGAGAGAATATGTGGCCGCCTACAACACTCTCGCCTCACTGCAGCGCACCGAAAACTCAATGGCCGAGGGCTCGCAGAATCTCGACGACACAGTGGTCACCACAGTGGAAAACACCGAAGAAAATATTGCCGCATTCGAATTGCAGTCTCAGGAGTTCCAGCGCGCGCAGATCGAATTCGAGGAATATATCGAACGTCTGAAAGAGGACATCGACCGCAGAGCCGAATCGTTCAGCCATGTGGAATACTATGACGCCAAACTGCGCGACGGCCACTCCAACGAAGCGGCTGTGGCTGCCGGAGAAATCAACAATCTCGATGCGCGCCGCCAGCCACTGGCAACAGTCAACCCGCTCTTCGCCAAATCATCGGTCATTCCTCCCGAACCCAGCGTGGAGGATCTCGCACGCGAACATATGTCGCTCAATCTGCCGGCGATCGCACGCGAAGCCCTCGCCTCGCTCTGTGAGCAGGAAACTCAGGTCCAGCCGGACGACACCATCCAGCAACCCTCTAACAACGACTGACCTATGGCTATTATAGATTGTGTTATCGACACCAAGCCCATGGCCAAAAGCATTGACCGTGTGGCCAATCATATCGACGGAACGACAACAGCCGTCGTCGCTATGCAGACTGCTGTCATCAAAGCCCAGTCGGATGCGGCCGACGATGTCTGCCGAAATGTCAACCGTGGGTTCTACTCCCTCATCCACTCCCAGATTTCCCAGAAAATCGCGAAATGGAAAAGCGAGGTCGACTCTCTGCTGCTCCAGCTCAACCAGCAGCGCCGGCAGCTCAACTCGATCCGCGACCGGATGGAACATGACTACGGGATGCTCGCCGCACGCTATACCAAACTGTTCGGCTCGCTCAACCGCGCTCTCCAGCGCCGTGTCTATGAGCTTGACAAAGCCGCCTTCAGGTTTGCAATCACTGAAATCGACACGATCAACAACCGCGGCAAACAGCTGACCGCCACTGTCCCCATCGGACAGACAGAGTCGATCTCCGTGGCCCAGAAACTGATGGCTTCGAGCATCAAGCATAAAGCGTCGGGGCTGATCGAGATCATGCGCTCGTTTCTTCTCGACCTCAATGAGCAGAAAGCGCTGACGGCCCGGGTGCTTCTTACGCGGGGAATCGACGTGGCTGTCAAACCGACCTTCGTTCCCATAGCCGTATGGCAAGGTGTGGCCGGCCCCGTCGAGGGATCGCTCATCCATGTGACACCTCCCGCACAGGGTCTGACCGACCGTTCGCGTAATGCGATCATAAATGCGGCGACCGACATCGAACACACCCTCCCGTGGAAAGCTCCCGAACCCGTGAGCCAGCGCGTACGCGACGAATTCAACATGATCATGGCCGATTTCAACGCGACGCCACGCATAAAGGAGACCATGACAAAGCTTCTTTCAGCAACAGAGTTCCAAACCCTGAAAATCTCCTGAGGCCATGAGTTATACCAGATCATTCCAGAAACTCATCCGCATTCCCTACAGCGGAACCGTCTCAAACGGACAGACCACCCTCAGATATGATGGAACAGCGGAAGAATATGTCACTGTCAACGTCTTCATCGACACAGTCGATTTCGATTCATCGGCCGCAGCATGCGGCAATCACGTCAATGCCTTGACGGCCTCAGTGGTCGCCACCGAAGCAAAGCAGACGGAATCGATCCACGAAAACAACCGGAAAATCTCGCAGGCAATCATCGGAGGTTTCTTCAAGACAGTGCGTTCGGAACTCGGACAGCAGATCGCAACACTGAAGAGTCAGGTCGACGCGACTCTTCTCCACCTCAACGCTCTCGCCGCACGTTGCCGCGAAAAACGGCAACAGATGGAAACCGACTACGGACGCATCACCGAACGCTACTCGAAAATCTTTTCCGACCTCAACAAGGAATTGCAGAACAGAGTTTTCGAACTCGACAAAGCCGCTTTCAGACTCCGGGAATCGACCGGCGAATGCGCTGCCCGCGCCCTCGGATCGGATCTTGTCGGAATCGCAGCGGTGACAGCCGCTGAAAACGCCCGTGTCCAAAGTTCGCTTCTTGCCTCGGTTGCAAAAAAACGCGCATTCGACGCCATCAATGCCGCCAATGCCTATCTGACATGCCAGAACCGCGACCGCGAAACGATTGACCGCGTGCTCCTTCCGACCGACAACGCCCGACGCCTCTTCGTGCCGGTCTGTCTTGCGGAAGAAACCGATCAAGAGAATCCTCAGGTCAGCCGGTCGGTGCTCCATAAGCCCGACGTCGTTCCCAACAGCCTGCGCCGCAGAATGACTTCCGAACTCAAGAAAGCCCAGTGGAAATCGCCTGACGCCGCACAGTCGGAAAGAATCAGACAGGACTATTCGCGACAGATAGCCCGTGAATTCCCGACAGACTCGGCCCACGACCGCCGAATCAGAAACTATCTCAACAAATTTATCAATAACCCGATCCTCTCACTCTGATACCACTCCACATGAAAGAACTCAAAGAAATAAGAGTCAACGGCACCGATCTCCTTCTGGAAGACAATCTGGTGCGCAGCTCCATATTGCCCGAACGCACTTCGGAACTCAACCGCAACATAATCTTCAAAGGCGACACGATTGTCGAAGGTCCGATCTATGGCCACCGCATCGAAGTGCGTCGCGGCAGCGCCACGATCCAGGGCGCGGCTTTTGCCCAGAATGAGCTCTATGTCGCCAACGACGCGACAGGCGAAATCGTGTTCCAGAAATCAGTCGGCGCCG
Organism: Paramuribaculum sp.; assembly: GCA_029051965.1. Classification (GTDB taxonomy): domain Bacteria; phylum Bacteroidota; class Bacteroidia; order Bacteroidales; family Muribaculaceae; genus Paramuribaculum. The sequence goes on from JAIDJZ010000036.1 coordinate 8,680, forward strand.
TCAATTCAGTCATTTCGCGCGGCTCATCGGCCACACTATCTTTTCTGGCCGACATCAACGCCAAATCTGTCGAACTTACCAACGCATTCGTTGCCGGAAGCATCTATGCCGACGAAGTCGTGCTCATCAACAGCGTTGTCGTGGGCGGCGTTTTCGCAACCCAGGAAATCGACATGCGCTCGTCGATGGTCGGAACGTTCAACGCCCCCTCCGTACGACTGAGCGACATCAACTATCTCCTTCTTCCGAGCGCATTCTCGATCGAACCCCTCATCCACACCCCCGACACCCATCTCTTCAACCTCAGCCTCGCCGACCTCGGCGACCTCTTCAAAGGACTGCCCCAGTCGCCCGATTCCGGCAAAATCGAAATCGGCCTCTCGAGCGACGAACTGCGCTCATCGCTCTCCGACGGAGAGATGACCAAAACACTCCGAAGCTACAGCGTGATCGGCAAAGTCCTTGCCGCCGACCTTCTCGACACAGACAAGTTCCAGAACCACTTCCTGCTGACAGCCGCGGCCCTCGGCCCGCAGCTGCTAAGAACCTACGACCTCGGTCCCGGAGCCGACGGAGAACCGTCGGAACTCACCGTCGAACGCATCCGCCAATTCCTCTTCTCAATTCTGCAAGGACGGACAGAAGTCAACACCCTATCCGGAAAATTCAACATTTCAGACATAACCAACCGCTGACACCTATGGAGCAGAAACCTCAGAAATGTGTTTGCCTTGATGCGGAATTCGTCGAGGGCGATGAACTGATCGAACTGTCTGTCTACGGACTGGACCGAAAAGAAATCTACCATCAGCGTTTCAGTCCGGTCCACTATTCGAAGTGGGATTCGTCGATCCACCACATCACGCCCGAAATGGTTGCCGACGCACCGGCCTTTTCCGAATGTCTGCCCGAAATTCAGGAAATAATCGACAGCGCTGATGCCTTGATCGGATTTGCCATAGAAAACGATATTTTCCATCTCGAACGTCAGGGCGTCGAACGCCTGCAGCAGAAAAAGATTCTCGAACTCCGCGATTGGTTCTGGATCAACCACGGAAAAGAAAACGGTCTTGATCTGTTTCAGGGCGTCAGCCTCGAAAAAGTCACAGCGCAGCTGGACGTCAGCTTCGGAACCGACGGAATGCACAGCGCAAGCGGCGACACCCTCGCTACTCTCGACTGCTTTCTGAAACTGCTCGACTCATTCTGTCAGCGCAATGCGATTGCGTCCGACGACATTGCAACCGCCACGGACCGCTTCGCGGAAGTGTTTGCAGTAGAAAAAGAGGCCTACGACCGCGCCCATGCCGAAGGCTATGCCGTGCTGCTGCGCATCGGCGACAACGGCTATACTCTCCGGGTGAGGCGCGAAGAACCGCAGCAATCGCCGCGTGTCGCAGCCATCGTCCGCGTCGCCGACCGCAAACGTGCCGCAGTCGAGCTCCACAACATGATGGCCCGGCGGCCGATGCTCGGAAAGGGTGTCTACCGGCTCAACAACAAAGACATCGACAGATTCAAAGCCTACACTAACGGTTTCGACTCCGAAGAACACGCTCTCTTCAAGAAACTCGAAAAACTCTCGTCGCGCTTCTCCGTTTCATCACTCAAACGCTGACAGCAGACTCCCGAAAGAACCGAAAAGAGCCGGACTGCCTCCCCGCAGTCCGGCTCTTTTCGAATTGACGCTCCATCCAATCTGCAATATCCGACTGATCTGAGAGAAAAACATGTGCGAAAATTTGCATAATTTCAAAAAACAGCTTAACTTTGCCTCACGAACTTTATAACTGGGGTATTAGCTCATCTGGCTAGAGCGCGACACTGGCAGTGTCGAGGTGAGCGGTTCGAGTCCGCTATACTCCACTGATTATCGTTGCTGACCTCTTTTTTTTAAGAGGTCAGTTTTTTTATTTAGCCCCCTCTTTCAGAAAGAGACCGGCGGCTTTCGAGAGAATGGAACCGACAGATCCGATACTTGAACATATCCGTGTTGCCGATGACCTGAATCAGCTTCAGGACACACTGCTCTCCGTCTCCGACCGACAGGGACTGAGAACACGCCTGCATTCCCTTTTCCTCCGCTTTGCTCGCTACCGAAATGCATCCGAATGGAACATGGCGGTCAGACTCTGTGAGGCCATGACAATTGTCGGATGGGGCGACAATGAGCCTCTGGAAGCCATCCGTGGGCTCTGTTTCAACGGCAACCCAAACACCTGCTTCGTCAACCGCGACGGGTGTCCACGCTTTCTTGACGCCGCATGGTCAAAGAGAAAAGATGGGCTTGCAATTGACTACAGCCATTCATTGTTCCACAAGAGGGCTGACAGCCCGACAGACGAATCGGACATCCCCACCTCCGGCACTGGCGAAATCCAGCCATTGAAACTGGCCTCTCAGCGCAACTGGATACCAAAAAATCCGATCTTCATCACTCGCGGGCTCGCAAACTGTTATGACAACTCGAAACCGGTCATCAAGAGCCTCGAAAACGATCTGCGCAGGACTCTCAACGAAAGGATGCGTCCGACGCTCTACGGCAACGCACTCAACAGAATCATTGTCAACTGCTCGTTCAGTTTCTACGACAATGATCACTGCAAGACCAACTATATAATTGCCGACGAATCACTGAGGCTCAAGCAGAAAGACTTTTATCCGGCCCTGCTTGAAATGTATTCTGCAGAAGAGATCGAAGCCAACGGCTATTTTCTCCGAAACCGGTTTACCATCGGACCGTTCCGCGCCGATTCGGGAATCCAGCGCATCGGGATTGTCTTCGAAAAGGAATTCAGCGACCTCCCCTGTCCAAGCCAGAAGAAGGTCCTGTCCGACTACCTCATAGCGGCCGTCAGCCGGTCGGCCGGACGTCTGCGAAAGAAATTAGACTATGATTTCGACTTGCTTGTCGCCGACTTCACAACCATTGTTCATGAATGGCGCGACAGACCGATCTGAAAACAAGCGGAATTTACTTGCAGAATCCATAGATTCTGACGATATTTGCCATGCGGAGAGATATGACGGAATCTGCCTAATGACCTTTCGGGAATCCCCCACACACAATTCTGTCGGTTTTATCGATCTTCCGCCCCAAAAACCACATGAACAATCTAACCTTCACAGCGCTGAACAATATGCTCTCAAAAAAGATCCTGGCAACAATGATTCTGCTGTTTTCTGTCTTTCAGACATTCGGGCAGGACAGTATCTCAATCTACCTGTGTATCGGACAATCCAACATGGCGGGCAGAGCCGAGATTCCCGAAAATCTGTCTGAATCACCGATCGACGGAGTCCTGCTGCTAAACGACAAGGACACCTTCGAACCGGCACAGAATCCGCTTAACCGCTACAGCACGATTCGAAAAGACATCTCAATGCAGCGTCTGAGCATCGCCTGGTCCTTTGCCCGGAAGATGAGCGAATCGACCGACGGAACCATCGGACTGGTATGTAACGCAAGAGGCGAGACTTCAGTCCACCACTGGCAGAAAGGAGCCGACAGAGGCTACTATGAAGAAGCCGTCAGACGGACAAAAGAAGCAATGAAGCATGGAGAACTCAAAGGAATCATCTGGCATCAGGGGGAATATGACTGCACTTCCGACCTTGAAGAATACCGCACCCTCCTCTCAAAGCTGATCTGCGATCTCAGAAATGAATTCGGCATTCCCGGCCTGCCGGTGGTTGTCGGACAGATTTCTCAATGGAACTGGACGGATTCCGAAACGGGCACAGCTCCGTTCAATAACATGATTGTCAACGTAGAAAACTTCATTCCGAATTCAGCCTGCGCACTGTCCGAAGGACTGAGTCCGGCGATCGGAGTCCACGACCCCCACTTCAGCGCCGAAGGACAGATCGCCTTCGGTGAAAGATATGCCGAATGTATGATCAAACTACTGAACGGCCATCCCGGCGATCAAAAAACAGAATCCAATCGACAAGCCAATTAATACTAAGTAAGTGTTCAAATTTAATTTATACAATATGCGAGCTTATTTTTTTAGCCGATTCCGGTGCGGAGGGAAGG
>JAIDJZ010000360.1 GCA_029051965.1 Paramuribaculum sp.
CTCCTTCCCTCCGCACCGGAATCGGCTAAAAAAATAAGCTCGCATATTGTATAAATTAAATTTGAACACTTACTTAGAGTATGTTTACTTTTAGCACGAATTAAGAAATACATTGCGCTGTTTGAAATTCTTCAGGTCATCAGAAAGAGTCTTTTTGGCGCTTTCAGCCAAGTTTCGGCAGTCGCAATGTGGCAATTGCTCCTTTCTCAACTCGCTGAAATCACTCAAAAATCCATCTTTATGCTAACCTGAGTTAAAAGTAAACACACTCTTAGTTTATAAATATTATAATTGGCGAAGTTACTAATTTTTATCCGAAAATACTCATTAGTCGGCTGCTTATTGGGTCACGTCGGGCGTTTTTATTAATTTTGCATCCATGAATCAATTCTTTGCAATGTTGCGGAGGTTTGTCCCTCCCTATAAGAAATATCTCGTTCTCAGTCTCGTTTTCAATGTGCTGTCGGCATTGCTGACTCTTTTTTCGTTTGCGCTGATCATTCCGATTCTCGAAATGCTTTTTCAGATCAACGAGGGGAGTTTCAGCTATATGACAATGGCCGACGGTTCGCTGAAGGATGTCGCGATCAATAATTTCTATTATTATACGCAGGAGGCTATCGGGGCGTGGGGCCAGTCGGTCACGCTTGCTCTTCTCGGGGTGGCGCTTGTCGTCATGACGGGTCTTAAGACCGGCGCGGCGTTTCTGAGCAGTTATTTCATTATCCCGCTTCGATCGGGAATCGTGCGCGACCTGCGCAACAGTCTCTATGATAAGATCACGTCTCTTCCGATCGGTTTTTTCTCGAATGAGCGGAAGGGGGATGTCATGGCGCGAATGAGCGGTGACGTGACGGAGCTTGAGACGTCGGTCATGTCGTCGCTGGACATGCTTTTCAAGGATCCGGTGACGATTCTTGTCTGTCTTGCGACGATGATCGCAATCTCCTGGCAGCTGACGGTTTTCGTTCTGATCCTGCTTCCTCTTGCGGGAGTGTGCATGGGGCGTGTCGGTCGTATGCTCAAACGAAAGTCGCTCGAGCTTCAGAATCAGTGGGGAGTGCTGATGAGCAATATCGAGGAGACGCTCGGAGGGCTGCGCATTGTCAAGGCGTTCAATGCCGAGGGGAAGGTCAGGAGGCGTTTCCACCGCGAGACGCAGCATTTCTATACGCTTTCGAACCGAGTGGCTCGCCGTCAGAGTCTCGCACACCCGATGAGCGAGTTTCTCGGGACGCTGACGATCGCGATCGTCCTGTGGTTCGGGGGAACGCTGATAATTTCGGGCCATTCGTCGATCAATGCGGCGTCGTTCATCTATTATATGGTGATTTTCTATTCGATCATCAATCCGGCGAAGGATCTTTCGCGCGCAGTCTATACGATTCAGAAGGGTATGGCGTCGCTTGAGCGCGTCGACAAGATTCTTGATGCGGAGAATCCGATCTGTGATCCGGAGAGCCCGCGTGAGATCAGCCGTCTGAGGGGAGAGGTCGAGTTCAGGAATGTCGATTTCGGTTATGACAAGGATGTCGCTGTCGCAAAGGATGTTTCGTTCAGGATCGGTCCGGGCGAGACTGTGGCGCTTGTCGGTCAGAGCGGCAGCGGGAAGTCGACGCTTGCTGATCTTCTGCCGCGATTCTATGATGTCGATTCGGGTACGATCACGGTCGACGGCATCGATATCCGTTCGATGAGGGTCCGGGATCTTAGGTCGCTGATGGGAATTGTCAAGCAGGAGGCTATCCTGTTCAACGCTACGTTTAATAACAATATC
>JAIDJZ010000361.1 GCA_029051965.1 Paramuribaculum sp.
TTTGCCTTGTTCTTCAGTCACGTAGCTACGGCTACGCTCCTTCATCACAAGACAAAAATCACTCAGAGATATGCGATCCCAGCATTAACAAATATTGGGGAACCGGCTCTTACTGCTAAAGTTTTCTCTCTGCGCCCTTTGTATTAGCGACAAAATGCGTAACTTTGTGGTGAATTAAGACCATGACAGTGACAGAACAAAAAAGAATAGCAATTATCGGGAGTACGGGGAGTATCGGAACCCAGACCCTCGAAACAATTGACACATTTCCCGGGCTTTTCAAGGCTCAGGTCATTACAGCCAGACGGAGTGCGGACCTGCTGATCTCTCAGGCACGCAGACATCGTCCGGCCCTGGCTGTCATCGCCGACGAAGGGCTGTACAATCCCGTCAGAGAAGCTCTGGCGCCACTCGGCATAGAGGTCGCAGCCGGAGAAAAAGCAATGGCGGAAGCTGCCGGACGCGACGACGTCGACACTGTAGTCACAGCCACCGTCGGCTACAGCGGACTGGAACCGACAATGGAAGCGATACGCAAAGGCAAAGAAATCGCACTGGCCAACAAAGAGACCCTGGTTGTGGCAGGTGAGCTGATAACAAAGATGCTCACAGAATCGAAATCGAGAATCATACCGGTCGACTCCGAACACTCTGCCATCTATCAGTGCCTGGTCGGCGAATCGACCGAATCCGTAAACAAACTGATCATAACGGCTTCCGGAGGCCCGTTCCGCACCTTCGACAAAGAACGGCTCGAAACCGTCAGCCCGGCCGACGCCCTGCGTCACCCAAACTGGCAGATGGGAGCGAAAATCACAATCGACTCCGCAACGATGATGAACAAAGCCTTTGAAATCATCGAGGCCCGATGGCTCTTCGACATTGAACCGGAAAGGATCGAAGCAATCATACATCCACAGTCGATCATCCACTCTATGGTCGAATTTACCGACGGAGCCGTCAAAGCTCAGCTCGGAGTTCCCGACATGAAACTTCCGATCCGCTATGCTCTGGGGTGCGCAAAGCGACTCCCCGTCGACAACGGCTTCCTGTCAATGTCCGACCTTTCGACACTGACCTTCGAGCAGCCCGACATCAACCGCTTCCCGTGTCTCGGCTACGCCCGCTACGCACTCGAAAAGAGAGGAAATTCCGCATGCATCATCAACGCCGCCAATGAAATTGCTGTCGATGCATTCCTGAAAGGCCGGATAAAATTCACCGACATCCCGCGGCTGATCGCCCGCTCTCTTGATCGGATTCCATTCATCGAGACCCCGACCTACGCCGAATATGTTGCGACAAACGCCGAAACGCGCAGATTCGCCGCCGAACAGATAACGGATCTGAACAGTCAGCAATATCCACTCACCTGAGGACACCCCCTCACTAAACTTCAACAACAGACTTATCCCCACTATGGAACCATTTCTTATGAAAGCCCTGCAGCTTATCGTTGCACTTGCCTTTCTCGTCATAATTCACGAATTTGGCCACTACATCATAGCCCGCTGCTTCGGAATCAAAGTTGAAAAATTCTATCTCTTCTTCAACCCGTGGTTCTCACTCGCAAAATGGAAACCCCAAAAAGGGAAACCCGTATTCGACAAAAACGGCAACGAACGTGCCACATGGCGCGACACCGAATACGGAATCGGCTGGCTCCCCTTAGGCGGCTACGTCAAAATCGCCGGAATGATCGACGAATCAATGGACAAAGAGCAGATGAAACAGCCCGCAAAACCCTGGGAATTCCGCTCTAAGCCCGCCTGGCAGCGACTCCTCGTAATGATCGGCGGAGTTGTCTTCAACTTCATCCTCGCCATTCTGATCTACGCAGGGATCACCTTCTGCTGGGGCGACAAATACATCCCCCTCCAGAGCGCGACGGAAGGTATGGACTTCTCTCCCGCAGCCCTTCAGATCGGATTCCGCAACGGCGACATCCCCCTGACCGCCGACGGAAAAACAATCGACGCCGCCAACGACGACTTCCTCTTCACGACAGCCACTGCCAGCGAAGTCAAAGTGTTGCGCGACAGAAAAGACACCGTCTCCATAGCAATCCCCTCCGACTTCATCGCCCGACTCGGGAAAGAGGGTTTCATGACATATCGTCAACCGGTTGTTGTCGAGAAAATACAGGGAGGAAGCCCCGCCTCGGAAGCCGGAATCATCGAAGGCGACCGGATCGTGGCAATCGACACAATTTCCACTCGCGCCTACTCTGAGCTGACTCAAGCGCTTCAGAAATATGCCGAAAAACCGACCACCGTCACCGTCGAACGCAACGGCGGCACCCTCCGTCTTCCCGTCACTCCGACACAGGGCGGAAAACTCGGCTTCCAGCTGAAAAAAATCACCGACGTCTACCCGACTGTCAATGTTTCCTACGGCTTCTGGGAATCATTCCCCAAAGGCGTCGAAAAAGGAACAACCATACTCGCCAACTACGTGACCTCCCTCAAACAGGTGTTCACCAAAGACGGCGCCTCTTCGATCGGAGGATTCGGAGCAATAGGCGACATGTTCCCCGAAAAATGGAACTGGCTGATGTTCTGGGAAATCACAGCATTTCTCTCCGTAGCGCTCGCATTCATGAACATTCTGCCGATCCCTGCTCTCGACGGCGGACACGTCCTCTTCCTCCTCTATGAAATCATCTTCCGCCGCCAGGCACCGGAAAAAGTTCTCGAATATGCCCAGATCGCCGGAATGTGTCTGCTCCTCACCCTTCTGCTTTATGCCAACGGGGCCGACCTCGTCCGGGCCGTTCTCAATTAACCCACCAATCACCCTCAAATAATGAATTATCCCGTTATCACACTGCGCCGCGGCAAAGAAGAATCGCTCAAACGCTTCCATCCGTGGGTGTTTTCCGGAGCCATCGACAGCCTCCCTGACGGCCTGGAAGAAGGTGACATCGCTGCTGTCCACGCTTCCGACGGCACACCCCTTGGCGTAGGCCACTACCAGATCGGAAGCATCGCCGTCAGAATGCTCTCATCGGAAACTGTCGGAATAGACTCTGACTTTTTCGCATCGCGGCTCAACGACGCATTCCGCCTCCGCCAGAGTCTCAATCTGATCCGCCCCGACAACAACGCCTATCGACTTGTACACGGCGAAGGTGATTTCCTGCCCGGACTGATCGTCGACGTCTACGGTTCAACCGCCGTTCTGCAGGCCCACTCCCCCGGAATGCACTACGCACGCAATATCATAGCCGAACAGCTCTCGCAGATTCCCGACGCCGGAATCCGGAATGTCTATTATAAATCCGAGACCACTCTCCCCTACAAAGCAAGCCTCGACCCGCAGAACGAATATATCCTCGGAGCCTACGACACTGACATCGCCGTCGAAAACGGCCTCAGACTCCATGTCGACTGGCTCAAAGGACAGAAAACCGGATTCTTCATTGACCAGCGCGACAACCGTCATCTTCTCGAACAGTTCTCGCGAGGACGGAAAGTGCTCAACATGTTCTGCTACACGGGCGGATTTTCAATCTACGCCCTGCGCGGTGGGGCGACACTCGTCCATTCCGTCGACAGTTCGGCAAAAGCTGTCGCCCTGACAAACCGCAATGTCGAACTCAACTTCGGCTCCGACGCCCCGCATGAAGCTTTTGCGATCGATGCCTTCCGATACCTTTCCGAAATGCCGGATGGAGCCTACGATCTCGTCGTGCTTGATCCCCCCGCATTCGCGAAACACCGGAGCGCAATCCGCAACGCCCTACGCGGCTACCAGAAACTCAACGCCCGGGCAATGGAAAAAATGCCCAAAGGAAGCATTCTATTCACCTTCTCATGCTCTCAAGCGATTTCCAAAGAGCAGTTTCGCCTCGCCGTATTCTCGGCCGCAGCTCAGGTCGGACGCCGCGTAAGGATTCTTCACCAGCTGACACAGCCTGCCGACCACCCCATCAACATCTACCACCCCGAAGGCGAATATCTCAAAGGGCTGATCCTCTACATCGAATAACAAACATTATCCATCTCTTCAATAATATTACAGCTAACCATGACCTTTTTCAAAACCATAGCTGCCGCAGGACTCGCAATCGCGCTCTCCTCAACGGCCGCATTTGCAAAACAACAGCAAAAAATGAACTACGTCGTTGACCGTTTCGCTGACATCGAAGTTCTGCGTTATCCTGTGCCCGGCTTCGAAGAACTGACTCCCGACCAGAAAAAACTCGTCTACTACCTGACGGAAGCCGCCCTCGCCGGCCGCGACATCCTTTGGGATCAGAACAACCGCTACAACCTGCAGCTCCGCTCGCTGCTCGAAAACATCTACACAAACTATAAAGGCTCGCGCGAATCGGCCGACTTCAAAGCTTTTGAAAAATATCTCAAACAGGTTGAATTCGGAAACGGCATCCACCACCATTATTCAATGGACAAATTCACTCCCGAATTCACGGAATCCTTCTTCGATGCCCAGGTGAAGGCCCTTCCCAAAAAATCGCGCCCCGCCGACATCAAGACTCTCAAAAAGCTAATCTTCGACCCCTCCTTCATGGCCAAGAAAGTCAATCAAGCCGAAGGAGAAGACCTGATCGCAACCTCGGCGTCAAACCTCTATGAAGGCGTGACCCAGAAAGAAGTCGAAGACTTCTATGCTGCCGTCAAGGACACGACAGACCTGACACCCGTTTCCTACGGGCTCAACCGACGTGTGACAAAAAAGAACGGAAAAGTCATCGAACAGACCTATCGCATCGGAGGACTCTATTCGCCTGCGATCGAACGCATAGTCAGAAACCTCAGCGAAGCCGTCAGATATGCTGAAAACGAAAAGCAGAGATCTGTCATCAATTCACTCATAAAGTACTACACAACAGGAGATCTCAAAGACTTCGACGACTACTCGATTCTCTGGGTCGATGACACCGACTCGCGCGTCGACTTCATCAACGGATTCATCGAAAGCTACGATGATCCTCTGGGCATGACCGCAAACTGGGAATCAATCGTCAATTTCAAAAACCTCGAGGCCTCACACCGCACGGAAGTGATCTCAGGCAACGCACAGTGGTTCGAAAGCAACTCTCCCGTCGATCCGCGTTTCCGCAAAGAAAAAGTCAAGGGGGTGACCGCAAAAGTCATCACTGCGGCAATCCTCGCCGGCGATGCTTATCCCTCGACTCCGATCGGAATCAACCTTCCGAACGCCAACTGGATCCGCGCGGCCCACGGTTCGAAATCCGTAACACTCGAAAACATAACCCAGGCCTACGACGAAGCATCCCACGGCAACGGATTCAATGAAGAATTCGTGCCAGACGAAAAGATGCGAGCCCTCATGGACGACTATCTCTTCATCACCGACAACCTCCACACCGACCTCCACGAATGTCTCGGACACGCCTCCGGACAGCTGCTCCCCGGAGTGGATCCGGACGCCCTCAAAGCCCACGGCTCAACCCTTGAGGAAGCAAGAGCCGACCTGTTTGCGCTCTACTATCTCGCCGACCCGAAACTGATTGAACTCGGACTCCTCGACAGCCCGGAAGCCTACAAAGCACAATACTACAAATATATTCTCAATGGTCTGATGACCCAGCTCATGAGAATCGAACCGGGAAAAAATGTCGAAGAAGCCCACATGCGCAACCGCAAACTGATCTCCGAATGGGTTCTGGAAAAGGGTGCCGATGACAAAACAGTCGAACTCGTCCGCGAAAATGGCAAGACCTACGTCAGAATCAACGACTACCCCCGTCTGCGCGAACTCTTCGGCGAACTCCTCGCCGAAATCCAGCGCATCAAGAGCGAAGGAGACTACGAAGCCGGACGCGACCTTGTCGAAAAATATGCAGTCAGAGTTGATCCGGAACTCCACAAAGAAGTACTCGACCGCTACTCCCACCTGTCGATTGCCCCCTCCCGCGGGGTGGTCACCCCCGTCGACACCCCCGTCAGAAATAATGCCGGCGAGATCATCGAC
>JAIDJZ010000362.1 GCA_029051965.1 Paramuribaculum sp.
CACGGCACGTTTTTGCCGTCGGCACTGAAAACGGATGTCATTCCGATTTTCTTTCCTAATAATCCTGGCATTTCTCTAAGTTTTAAATAAAATGATCTTTTTTGTTTGTTTTGATAAATCTAACGTCGCGGTCCGGGATCAGACTTTGATTTCCACGTCAACTCCAGAGGGGAGCTCGAGCTTCATGAGAGCGTCGACGGTCTTTGCAGTCGAGTTGTAGATGTCGATGAGACGTTTGAAGCTTGAGAGCTGGAACTGTTCGCGTGACTTCTTGTTGACGAAGGTTGAGCGGTTGACGGTGAAGATGCGTTTGTGAGTGGGCAGAGGAATCGGACCGCTGATAACGGCGCCTGTGCTCTTTACAGTCTTCACAATCTTTTCGGCCGACTTGTCAACCAAGTCGTGATCGTAAGATTTAAGCTTGATTCTGATTTTTTGGCTCATATTGTGTTGAATGAAAGTTGTATTTTTTATTTCAAAAGATCAACTCGTCCCTGGCATTCGGTCAGCACGTTGCGAGCGATCGAAGTGCTCACTTCAGTGTAGTGGCTGAACGACATGGTTGAGGTTGCGCGTCCGGAGGTGATTGTGCGGAGGGCGGTCACATAACCGAACATTTCTGCGAGAGGAGCTTTTGCCTTGACTACGCGTGCGCCCGAGCGGCTTGTCTCCATGCCTTCTACCTGACCACGGCGTTTGTTGAGGTCGGAGATGACGTCACCCATGCTTTCTTCGGGAGTAACGACTTCGATCTTCATGATCGGCTCGAGAAGAACGGGACCTGCCTTTTCAGAGGCTTTCTTGAATGCCTGGATTGCGCAGAGCTCGAACGAGAGCTGGTCGGAGTCAACGGGGTGGAACGATCCGTCGATAACGGTCACTTTGAGACGTTCTACGGGATAGCCTGCAAGGACACCGTTTTTCATTGCGGTCTGGAAACCTTTCTGAATCGAGGGGATGTATTCCTTAGGAATGTTACCACCCTTGACTTCGTCAACGAACTGGAGGCTGCCTTCGAAGCTTTCGTCAGCGGGTTCAACGCGGACGATGATGTCTGCGAACTTACCGCGACCACCGGTCTGCTTCTTGAAGACTTCGCGAAGTTCAACGGGTGCGGTGATTGCTTCTTTGTAGGTTACCTGAGGACGTCCCTGGTTACATTCTACCTTGAATTCGCGTTTGAGACGGTCGATGATGATGTCGAGGTGGAGCTCACCCATACCGGAGATGACTGTCTGGCCGGTTTCTTCGTTGGTCTGCACACGGAATGTGGGGTCTTCTTCAGCGAGCTTCTGGAGGCCGACGCCGAGCTTGTCGAGGTCTTTCTGAGTCTTGGGCTCAACTGCGATACCGATCACGGGATCGGGGAAGTCCATTGCTTCGAGAACGATGGGAGCGTTTTCAGCGCAGAGAGTGTCACCAGTGCGGATATCTTTGAAACCAACGCCGGCACCAATATCACCGCAACCGATCATTTCCTTTGCATTCTGCTTGTTCGAGTGCATCTGGAAGAGACGCGAAACGCGTTCTTTCTTGCCTGAACGTGCGTTGAGGATGTAGCTTCCTGCAACAACGTCGCCAGAGTAGACGCGGAAGAATGTCAGACGGCCTACATAGGGGTCAGTCGCGATCTTGAACGCGAGCGCACACATGGGAGCTTCGCTTGAGGGTTCGCGGGTTTCGAGCTGGTCGGGGTTTTCAGGATTGTGACCTTCGACCGCGCCGGTGTCAACGGGGCTGGGGAGGTATGCGCAGACGTTGTTGAGCAGGGGCTGAACGCCTTTGTTCTTGAACGAGCTACCGCAGGTCATTGGAACGATACCCATTGCGAGTGTTGCCTTGCGGATGGCTACGCGGATTTCCTCTTCTGAGATTGTCGAAGGATCGTCGAAGTATTTTTCCATGATCGCATCGTCGAATTCGGCGATTTTTTCGAGCATGTTGTCGCGCCATTCTTCGGCTTCGGCACGAAGGTTTTCGGGGATTTCCTCTTCTGTGTAGTCAGCACCCATTGCTTCATCGTGCCAGAAGATGGCTTTCATTGTGATAAGGTCAACGATACCTTTGAAAGTTTCTTCAGCGCCGATGGGGATCTGAATAGGACAGGGGTTGGCACCGAGCACGTCTTTAACCTGACGCACTACTTCGAAGAAGTTTGCACCCGAACGGTCCATTTTGTTTACATAACCTACGCGGGGAACGTTGTATTTGTCAGCCTGGCGCCATACGGTTTCAGACTGGGGTTCAACACCACCTACTGCGCAGAATGTTGCAACAGCGCCGTCGAGGACGCGGAGCGAACGTTCTACTTCGACGGTGAAGTCAACGTGTCCCGGAGTGTCAATGAGGTTGATTTTATACTTCTTGCCGTCGTAGTTCCAGAAGGCGGTAGTAGCGGCAGAAGTAATGGTGATACCACGCTCCTGCTCCTGTTCCATCCAGTCCATGGTGGCGGCGCCGTCGTGTACTTCACCGATTTTGTGAGTCAAGCCCGTATAGAAAAGGATACGCTCCGATGTGGTTGTCTTACCGGCATCGATGTGAGCCATAATACCGATGTTACGGGTATATTTGAGTTGTTCGTCAGCTTTTGACATTTTAAGTAGTTGTTCTTTTTGTCAATGAGAATTTGGATCTTGATCTCTATAATAAAGGCGTCAGGCCTATTAGAAGCGGAAGTGAGCGAATGCGCGGTTGGCTTCAGCCATTTTGTGCATGTCTTCCTTGCGCTTGTAAGCACCGCCCTGGTCGTTGTAAGCGTCAACGATTTCGGCTGCGAGCTTGTCGGCCATTGTCTTGCCGCCGCGTTTGCGAGCGTAAAGAATGAGGTTTTTCATCGAGATCGATTCCTTGCGGTCGGGACGGATTTCAGTCGGCACCTGGAAGGTAGCGCCACCGACACGACGCGATTTAACTTCCACCTGGGGAGTTACATTCTCAAGGGCTTTTTTCCAGATTTCGAGCGCTGTTTTTTCTTCGTTGGGGAGCTTAGCCTTCACGATTTCGAGGGCGCTGTAGAAAATGGTGTAAGAGGTGTTTTTCTTTCCATCATACATGAGGTGGTTAACGAATTTCGAAACTCTTACATCGTTGAAAACGGGATCAGGTAAAACGATCCGTTTTTTTGGTTTTGCCTTTCTCATTTTGTGTTTTGAGCGATTTTTATCGTTTTTTGTTTGCTTGGCTGCTGCTTCTTTTCATCTTCAACGCGGGTTCTCTTACCGGCGTTTACTCAACCGTTTGTCGAATTAGCCTTCCAATAAATCAAAAAGCGAAGATTTGTTTACTTCAGTTACTTTTTTCTTTATCCGGCCGCTTGAGCTTGAGTTCCGGGCGGCCGCCGGAGCGTAAGAATGACTGCTAAGGGAGGAGATTCTTATTTCTTGGCAGCTTTCGGACGTTTCGCACCGTATTTCGAACGACGCTGAGTGCGATCTTTCACACCGCTTGTGTCGAGCGTACCGCGAACAATGTGATAGCGCACACAGTGGAGGTCTTTCACACGGACAACGCGAAAGAGCACGATCGAGTGTTCCTGAAGATTGTGACCTTCACCGGGGATATAAGAGTTGACTTCCTTACCGTTAGTGAGGCGCACACGGGCCACTTTACGCATTGCCGAGTTAGGTTTCTTGGGGGTAGTTGTGTAAACGCGCACACACACGCCGCGACGCTGCGGGCATGAATCCAATGCAGGCGACTTACTCTTATCCTCAAGAGCTACACGTCCTTTTCTTACTAATTGCTGAATCGTAGGCATCTTAGTTCTTTTTGTTTACTTAATTCGATTAATTTATTTTCGTTCTAATGTTATCGTTCTTCGAAATAACACACTTCCAGCGCGCATCAAAGGCCAACCACCGCTTTGTCGCTCAGCGACTTAGCAATAAGCCGACTCCTTTTCACGCTTAAAAAGCGTTGCAAAATTACAAATTAATTCGCTATTTCCCAAACATTTCCGCACTTTTTTCAGCTCTTTCTTCAACCCTGCCGACTGAAACAAACCCACACCGGGCAAGGCTGCCGAAAAGACTGCTGACAGGTCGGCTCTATATGTCGGAATACAAATCCGCCCAGTTATCAAATTCCGGATGGGCATAGTAGACAAAGGCATATACCAGCGCGACGAAAATCGCAGCCTCCAGCAGCATCAGAATCCAGTGGCGAAATCCATATTTCAACGTAAACAGATGGCTGATTGCGATATAGCAGAAGTAATAATTACAGACAACAGTCACTGCATAGGCGCAAAACTTCACAATTGAACGCTCCCAGCCCGCCGCCGAATCGTGATAGAACCCCAGAATGAGGATAAACGCGACAGAAACAACAGGCAGACTGATCTTAATGGGAATGCGCGAGAGCCACGACGGCTTTCCGGATGTCAGCTGAAACAAATCGCTCTTCAGACAACCGAACGTCAAAACGACATAAGGGACAAGCGTGATGGCCGGCACAACTTCAGGACCTTTGGGACAAGAGCCATAAACCAGAAGCGTGATCAGAGCCACGGCAGCAATTCCTGTCACACTGACCGCAAGCAAACGCAACACTCTCACAACGCCTCGCGCTTCAAGAAGATTCTCGAGACGGAACATGCCCCAGACAGCCGCAAGCGTAAGCAACACGGCAGGCACAGCCCGGGCAACACCAATCAGATAATCAGCCATCAAAAATAGCCCAGATGTTCTAAAGTTTTTACAAAAACATAACCGCCCCACACGACCAACGCAAGGGCAAAAAACAGAATCGAGAGACCCTTTCGTCCCCTACCCCAGTAATCGAATCCGGCGTAGGCAAAACACAGAAGTCCCACAAGAAGCACATTGAATGGATTAAACATAGTCAGACATCCTCTTTTTAGTTCCACAATCAGCCGGCATGATCCGGCATCAACATCAGCCACACGACAACGCCTACCGCAACAGCGACAAAATAGACAGCCAGTACCTTGCCCCCATTTTTCTTATCCTTAAACCGATAGACAAGAAATGAAGTCAAGACAAAAACTATCAGCACTCCTATCCCAAACGGCAGAGTGTCGAAAAACTCATTCCAGAAAGCGTCGTCAAAAACAATAGGTTTCATGGTTGTGATTTTAGAAGCTGTTTAAATTTAATGTTAAAACGGTGATTACCAAACGTTGTTTTCGCAAAGATAGCCTATTAAGAATAATAATGCAAATATCGAGATCTCATTTCCGATATTTTTTAATCCACTGCACCATTTTTTCATGATACAGCCCCGACCACCATCCGACATTGCTTAGAAACACCTTCTTCTAAGCAGAATAATTGCAGTCACGAAAGCACGCTTTAATGTTAACCATCGCCAATGTTAACCATCGCCCCTCATCCAATCTGTGATTCAGAATAACACCATCTACCACCGACAAATTGCAAATTCCGGGGTGTTTTTCATCAGGGATTCATGGAATCAGGGGCGACAGGGAGCGGAGCGAGAGGGGTCAGAACGGATCGATTTCCGACAACGGCAGTCCGACAAGATCCTTTGGCGACAGCAACAGCTCGTCGTGCGGAAGACGCCAGTCGATGCCGAGAGCCGGATCGTCGAAGCGCAACGTCGCCTCCGATGCCGGAGCATAGCGATTGTCGACTTTATACTGAAACTGAGCGACATCGCTCAACACGACAAATCCGTGGGCCATGCCCCGGGGCATGAAGAGCTGAAGAGCATTTTCGGCCGACAGCTCGACTGCAATATGACGCCCGAATGTCGGCGAACCGCCACGAAGATCGACAACGACGTCGACCACCGTTCCGCGCGAGACTCTGACAAGCTTCGCCTGCGAATCTTCGCCCTTCTGGAAATGCAGCCCGCGCAACACTCCGCGCGACGAAAACGATTCATTATCCTGAACAAACTCGACCGGTCCGACATGAGCATGAAACTCATCGAGTCTGAACGATTCCATGAAATAGCCGCGCGCGTCGCCGAATCGCTTCGGTTCTATAAGCCATACGCCGGGAATTGAAAGTTCCGTAAAATTCATTTCGTCTGTGTTATTGCCATGCAAATTTAGCGTTTTTACACGGCAAATCCAACTCCGCAGCCCGACAAACCGTCAGCCTCCAAATCTCAGAATATGGCCCGTCACACTCTCGCCGGCACCATAATGCCAATCGACAGTCGCCAGCCACAATGCCACACCAACCATCAGTAATGCAATCAAGAACGTGCCCCATCGCAACATGAATGGGATCTTCTCATTCATCAACGTTCTGACCCTATTTGAATGTTTATCGTCCGACTTCATTTATGTTCCTAACTCCAACTGATTTTTTATAAGATTGAAATACGCACCCTTCAGACTGTTTAATTCCTCATGTGTTCCCGACTCAACAATTTCGCCATCTTTGAGAACTATTATATTGTCGGCATTTCTAACCGTCGACAATCGGTGGGCGACAACCACAACAGTTCGCCCCTTATAGAATTCGTGCAAATTATCTACTATCGTTTTCTCATTCTCAGCATCAAGCGCATTGGTAGCCTCATCCAGAAAGATAAAGGAGGGCTTCTTATACACAGCCCGAGCTATGAGAATACGCTGCCGCTGCCCCTGACTAAGCCCTACACCATCACGGCCGATCCGTGTATCATAGCGCAAAGGCAACCCGACAATATAATCATGAATATTCGCAATTCTGGCCGCCTGCTCAAGACGTTCCTCATCGACGTCATCATCACTTACCGCAATATTCCGCCTTATGGATTCCGAGAAAATCACACCATCCTGCATAACGACACCACACTGACGCCGCCACCAACGCAGACTATATTGATTCAAATTCCGTCCGGAAACGTCGATAGATCCTGCTTCAAGACGATAATAACCAAGCAACAACTTAATCAGAGTTGTTTTTCCGCTGCCTGAATGACCGACAATCGCCGTGACCTTTCCTGCCGGAATAGAGAAACTGATATTTTTGAGTATCTGAACGGGAGAGTTGATGTCGTATCTGAAACTTACATCCCTCACTTCGATTGAACACGCAGAAGGAAACTCACATAGGACTCCCCTACCCGATTCTTCCTCCTCTCTGCAGTGAATTTCATTGATTCTCTCAAGAGAAATTCTCACATCCTGCGAGGCATAGACAAACCCGACAAGCTGCTCTATCGGCGAATTCAACTGCCCTACTATATACTGGACAGCAAGCATCGCACCAATTGAGAGCTCCCCATTTATGACATATGTGGCAGCAATTACCGTTATCAGAATATTCTTCACCTCGTTTATGAAAACCGCTCCGGTTTCCTGTGCCTGCTGCATTCTGAGCGTCTTCATCTGCACTTCAAACAAATCAGCCTGCACATCTTCCCACTCCCAGCGGCGACGGCGCTCGCAATCCTGAAGCTTAACCTCCTGCATAGACGTCACAAACTGATAAGTGCAATTCTGATTCTTCGACTGCTGCTCGAACAGTTCATAATCCAGCACCTTCCTGCGACGCAAAAAAGATGCGATCCATAGACAATAGACCATACTGCTGACAGCGAAGACTATAAAGATCACACCGTCATACATTGCAAGCACAATTCCGAAAACAATAAAACTCAACAGACTGAACAACACTCCAAGAGTCTGATTGGTCAAAAAAGACTGCACTCTGCCATGATCAGCCATCCGCTGCATTATATCGCCCAGAAGCTTTGTATCGAAAAAAGACATCGGCAACCGGAGCAACTTAATAAAGAAATCGCTGACCAGAGAAATATTTATCCGCATCGAGATATGAAGGAGTATCCACCGACGGATAAAATCCGTAGCTGTCTTTCCTACCACAATCATCAGCTCACCAAGAAGCACTAACCAGATAAAACCGACATCGGAGTTGCGAATTCCCTCATCGACAATTGCCTGGGTCAAAAACGGCATAATCAACTGCAGCACGCATCCCAACAGCAATCCCAAAAGAATCTGCGTAAAAAAATGCCGGTAGCGCAATATGTATTGCCATAGAAACCGGAATGACCTGAGATTTTTCGATTTTCCGCTTTCATCCGACTTTCGGAAATGATCAGACGGACTGAGAAACATAGCTATACCTCGACCATGTTCACCATCGCCAATGCTGATCCACCGCCTCAGAAATTCTGCCTGCGAGAAAACCGTCAACCCTTTGGCCGGATCACAAACATAAAACCGCTTCCCTTTTCTGGAGATTCGATATAGTACCACAAAATGATTCTGATTCCAATGAATGATCGCCGGCAATGGAACATCCGACAGTTGCTCAAGCCGAACCCGAGCCGTCACAGAATCAAAACCATAGGCCTCCGCGGCTCGTTTAATTCCAAGAAGAGAGACGCCTTCGGTTGTAGGAGGACAAAATTCAGAAACGTCTCCAATGTCAGCACTCAGGCCGTACCATTTCAGCACCGACACAAGACATGCGACACCACATTCCATCGCGTCTCGTTGTCTGACAAAAGGGAAACGTTTTCTGAACATCATCGTTTTATGCTAAGGGAGGAAATTCAACAATCCGCAACTGGCAGGTTGCTAAAGGTTCATGGTGCGGCGACTGTAGCGGCGGACCTGGTTTCCACCAGAGAACCGGTAGGAAATCGAGAACGACAGTTTATTGTCGCGATAGTAGGAAGAATTGTTCCATAAACGCTCAGTCATGGCGTCGGAGGTCATGAATTCCTTATACTCGTTTCCTTTGATGAAATGAATCGGAAGGCTATACATCAGCATCAGCTCCATCCGTCCCTTGAGCAGCGTCTTCGCAATCGCTATGGAACAGACCTCACTGTTTCCGTAGCCGATCGACTGCGGAAGTGCTGTCAGAGTGCGCTGCAGCGAATAGGCGAAATTTCCGGAAATGCCACGCTTTGAGTCGGTGTACATCAGAACGGCATCGGCCTTCGGCATCCAGCGACACCGGCTCTGCTCTCCGTAGGACGCGTGCGCCCTCTGAGCGGAGGCATTCACGCTCAGTCTGAATCTGTCGGACAACGATTTGGCAAAGCTGACCCCAAGATCGAGCTGATCGTAGGTCCCGTTTTCGTAGCGGCGAAACACTGCCGGAGTGCCGTCGACCTCGCCGAGCGAGGCGATATTATAGATCTCATTGCGGTTGTTGCGGTAGATAGCCATCAGTGTGACCATGTTGGCGAGTGTGACATTGAGATCGACACGGTGGAGCGTGGCGGGTTTCAGCAACGGATTTCCCATCTGATACATGTAGGCGTCGGTCCACTGTCCGTAGTCGACCGTCGCGACCATCGGGGGCATATTGGCACTCATGTCGTAGTTCACTCTCACGACACAATTCTGAGTCGCGGTCCAGAACACTCCCGCTCCGGCGCGGGGCACAAACCGGGTGATGCTCTGACCGGCCACCGCATTCCGGTAGGCCTGCATGCCACCCGACAACGACAATGTCAGACCACGCTTAGGGGCATACTGCGCCATGAGGATCAGATTATTGTAGAAAATCGAATTGTCGGTCAGCATTTCATCCGTGGCGTAGTCACGCTCCTTATAGCTTGACAGCGTCGCCGACTCGGAAAGACTCAGCACACAGTTCTTGCCGACGAAACGGCTGATGTCGACATTGCCCCACACATAGTCGAGGTCTCCGCGACGGTCGTCGTTGAGCAGATAGCCGTTCGAGCGCTCGACGGTCTTGAAATTGTCCCAGTCCGACATCGCGTAGTTAGCCGAGACATTGACATTCCATGCTCCGAAACGCCCGCGGTAGTAGGCCCCCAGATTGTTTCTCATCAATCCGTGGGTGTGGCTCAGCGAATGATAGGAAACCGTTTCGGACTGCGAAGTCGAGAGGTCGCGGATCTCGAGCTGTTCGTCGCCATAGCGTTTCACATCCGAGGCGTCCAGGTTCCACTGCACCGAAACCGAATGGTCCTTGCTGATCTGATAGTCGATGGCGAAGTTGCCATTCCATGCATTCGTTCTGGTCCGTCGGGAAGGGTGGTTGCGCGGGTGAGGCAGCACCGATTCCTGCATCTGATTGAACTGATAGACACGCGAATAATACGGTGATCCGACGCTATATTCATATTTAGGCAAAACCATTGCGGAAATGTTCCACTTCTCATGAGTGAAAGTCAGATCCCCGTAAGCGTCGTTGCGATTCAGCCATTGTCCGCGTCCGAGACGCTGGCCCGGCACAACATAGACCTGATCCATCAGATTGCTTTCATAGCCCTGATAGGCAGGGCGTGTGTGGAAGTTGATCAGCGCATCATAACCGAGATAGGCTCCGGTCGGAAAATTAATGACCTCGATGCGGTCGAAGCGGTCGGGCGACAGTTTCTTGATGTATTGTGCGCTTTTGGGCACACTGTCGAGAAGAATCACGATGTTTCCCGATCCGTTGTAGGAGATTTCCTTTGTTATCGGATCATAGATGACACCGTTGACCCGCGACAGCAGCTGTCCGGCATTATAGACCCCCTGCTTCATTTCGGGGGTGACGATATAGGTGTCTTTGTTCGATGAATGAATCACGTTGGCGGCCTTAACCTCTATGTCGCCAAGTTCGACCGACATTTTCAATGTATCGGCCACTGCATCCGGCTTCACCGAATCGGTCTGTTCTTCACTTCTAATCACTGACGGTCCGAACACGGCAGCCACTACGACCGCCAAAACAGCAAATGCTCTTGCACAGATATGCGTACGTTCAAGGTTCATAGATAAATGATAGATTATAAAGTTTGACAAACAAAAATAAGCGACTTTAACGAGCCTGAGCCATCAGCCGACGGTAGTGTCAATCGGGAGATAGCAGCAGGAGTGACATCCAATGGCAATATGTTTCAATATTGAAACGCACCGGTCCGTAGATTTAGTCCGTATAACCATTTCTTTTTTTTCACAAAGATATACAGATTATTACGCTTTTCTACGCAAAACTCGCCTATATTTTTTCTTCACACAAAGCCATAACCAGATGTTTTTCAATACGTTACACCACAAAGAAAAGCTACTTTTTCTTCACTTTCCAACCAACACATTATCAAGCAGTTACGCCCGATTAAACTACGACTCAACCCTATGTGGCTATATTTCTGTTACTTAGAGAACTTGTCAATAAAAACATCCACATGTTCAACCTGCGCGTTTTGGATTCTTTTTATCAGACGGGATCTCTTTGTGTAATATGTTTTCAATTTCATGTCCATCATCAACGACACCGTTCGCGGAGACAGGCCAGCATATACTAAAGTAATAAACTTCACATCGTCCTCCTTCAAAAAAGCACATTCGGATCTCAATTTAATTATAATATCATCCATGTATCTATTGACAGATGACTCAATAGATTTCAGATTTCTGGGGGATCGCAGCTTCTCCAGTTCCTTTTCGACATCTCTCACGAATGCCACCTCACGATTCTTCAAATCAGAATACTCAACAAACCTATCACATAAAAGATTTATAGTCGACCATCCCTGACGGAACAGAACCTCTGTCTGACGCCTTAATTCTATCTGACTTTTTGTATCGAACTGTATCCGTTCGTCTAATGTTTCAATATTTTTCTTCTGATTTTCAACAATAACATTCAATCCTTCGACATCTGCTTCTTTCGTCAATATTGTCTCAACAAGAGTATCATTAATTGTCCGCTGCTCCTCAATCTGACTTGTCAGAATAAAAATATCAGCAATCTTACGATTAATTTCGGCCGTCTTTATTTTATAAATAATAAAATAAACAACAACCGACACAACAATGAGTCCGAATCCAATAACAAATAGTAAATGTAGAGTCCGATTTGCCCGTTCGGCCTCACGTTCAG
>JAIDJZ010000363.1 GCA_029051965.1 Paramuribaculum sp.
AATTGCCTAACCCCCCTAATACAACTAATTGCAATAATAATGTTAAAACATCCGCTCCGGCGCGGCATGTGCCGCCGACACCGAACTGTTTTCAATCCTCCGCAGCGTGAGAAAGAAAGTCGCCGACTCTCTCAACCTCCCGCCCTACATCATATTCCAGGAACCGTCACTCGAAGCGATGGCCACAACCTATCCCGTCACAGTCGACGAACTGGCAAACATTCCGGGCGTTGGTGCCGGAAAAGCACGGCGCTACGGAGCCACATTTGTCGACGTAATCCGCCGGCATGTCGAGGCAAACGACATCCAGCGTCCGGAAGATCTCGTCGTGCGCACCGTCGCTAATAAAAGCAAGGTCAAAATCTCGATCATCCATGCGATCGACCGTAAGATTCCTCTCGATGAAATTGCCCGATCTAAAGGAATGTCCTTGACAGAACTGATGGACGAAATCGAAGCGATCCTCAATTCCGGAACGAAAATCAACATCAACTACCACATCAACGAACTCCTCGACGACGAACAGCAGGAAGACCTCTTCGACTATTTCCGCGAAAGCGACACCGGCGACCTCGAAGAAGCCTATTCCGAACTTTCCGACGAATACAACGAGGAAGAAATACGCCTGATGAAAATCAAGTTCATAGCTGAAATGGGCTATTGAATGACCTCTGACTGACCAGACTGCAAATGAAAACCGTTGTCAAATATAAAAACGTCGACATTGTCCGACAGGACATCCGCGTGCTCAAACACATCGACATCTGCGTCGAGGCCGGAGAGTTTCTCTACATAACCGGTAAAGTCGGCAGCGGAAAAAGCTCCCTGTTGAAAACTATGTATGCGGAAGTCCCTGTTGTCTCCGGCCAGGCTGAAGTGCTCGGCTACGACCTGACATCCATCAAAACACGCCAGATTCCCTACCTGAGACGAGGAATAGGCATCGTTTTCCAGGACTTCCGACTCCTGAACGACCGCAACATCTACCATAATCTTGAATTCGTTCTGAAAGCGACCGGATGGAAAGACAAATCTCAAATTGAAGACCGGATCGAAGACCGGCTTCGACAGGTCGGAATGCTCAATAAAAGCTACAAGATGCCATACGAGCTGTCTGGCGGCGAACAGCAACGGATCGTAATCGCGCGGGCAATGCTCAACGATCCGGCTCTTCTGCTGGCCGACGAACCGACCGGCAATCTCGATCCTGCAACAGCCCGACAGATAATGGAACGCCTGCACGAAATCAGCGCCGGCGGGACAACCGTAATCGTAACCACCCACAATGAGACTATCACAGCCTCGATGCCGGCACGCACACTCCATTGCGACAACCGCATGATCTCCGACTCAGGCACCGACAGAGTCTCACGGCAATAATCCGTTAATCAGCCTCAATCCATCCCCGTTCCGAAACAATTACATCAGCACCGGCGTTATCCCCTGTTGTGTGATGTGATCAAGACGTTATGGATTCTCAGAAACTGTTTGAATTGAAATTCAGACTTTACTGAAAGGATTATTTTGATGATCCTATCTATCATTCAATTGTTAACGCAGTTTAAATCCAAACTGGATCTTAGAGTATGTTTACTTTTAACTCAGGTTAGCATAAAGATGGATTTTTGAGTGATTTCAGCGAGTTGAGAAAGGA
>JAIDJZ010000364.1 GCA_029051965.1 Paramuribaculum sp.
CCCTACTTTCGAGCCTTTTTCTCCCCGGAGATTCCGGATTACGCGTTCGGTGGTCCAGCTTTGTCCGGCTACTACCGTGTCGTTGATCGAGATTATCCTGTCGCCGGGCATGAGTCCGACTTTTTCCGAGGGTCCGCCAGGTATGACTTCATGAAATGTAATTGTGTCGGTCAGCATGTTGAAGGAGATTCCGATGCCGCTGAAAGAGCCGTCGAGGTCTTCGTTGACGGCCTGGAGGTCTTCGGCTTTGATGTAGCTTGAATGGGGGTCAAGGCGAGCTATGATTTCCGAGAGGGAGGCTTCGAGCAGGCTGTCGGTGTCAATCCGGTCTACGTAGTCATTGTCGATGAGGTGCATTATGGTTGCAAGTTTGTCGTAGACTGGTCCGTAGCTTCGTCCGGTGCCGAAGAATGTCGCACCGAGCCAGAGTCCGAAAGTCAGAGAGAGAGCGATTGCAAATGGGGCCCAGACTGATGGGCGTCCGAAAAGATTTTTCATTAATAAAGGTCAGTGAATGTGTTGGAGTGATTTGTCAGGAATAGGAAACGGATCGGTCCGTTAAGCGGCAGTTTTCAGATCTCAGGAATGTGGACGCATTCGACGCCGGCCCTGAGGAGGAGTTCAATGCCGTCGGCGATCCTGTAGAGTTCATTGAAAACAACGCGCCTTATGCCGGACTGAATGATCAGCTTGGCGCATTCGACACATGGCGACGCGGTTACGTAGAGAGTTGATCCCTCCGAAGAGTTGTTGCTTCGGGCGACTTTCGTTATCGCGTTAGCTTCGGCATGGAGAACGTAGGGCTTGGTGAGGCCGCTGGCGGGGTCTTCGCATATGTTTTCGAATCCGGCCGGGGTTCCGTTGAATCCGTCGGAAATTATCATCTTGTCCTTTACGAGGATTGCTCCGACCTGACGCCTTATGCAATATGAATTTTCAGCCCAGATAGATGCCATGCGCAGGTATCTTCTGTCTAAAAGATCTTGTTTGTCCATTTTGAAATAGTGAGACTCTCAAATTAATTCGCAAATGTAGTGAAAAGGCTTGAAATGACAATAAGAAACGATTTATTTTAATAGGTATTTAATATGTAAGTCATGGAAATGATTTCGCGTTATCATATTCTTACGACTTATTTGGGAGAAATCGAATTCTGTTAAATTAGCGGAAGTGAAATGTGAAAAGGGTCGAAAAGTGTGAAAATCCAAAACAATAAGAGTTTCGGCAGAGTTAAAGAAGTAGGCCGACGACTTCGGGCGATTCCGCTGGAGGCCCGATGGGAAGCCGATTTTTCAATATTCTCTCCAACTTAGAGAGTGTTTGAATTTAAACCGCGTTAACAGTAATACGAATGAACGGCAGAAACTTCAAAATAATCCTGAGGTCTTTTTTGGCGAATTCCGCCAAGTCTCATCGGTCACATAGCCCGCTATGCTCCCTCTTCAACTCGCGGAATCCGCTCAAAAAATCCTCTCAGTCTTAATTTGATTTAAATCCAAACACTCTCTTAGAGTTGTCTGAATTTAAACTGCGTCAACAATAAAACAGGATGAACGGTGTGAACTTCAAGAATTCGATTTAAATTCAAACGCTCTCTCAAAACCCCTCCAGTTATGTTACACAAAATCTTCCAACAACAGCTTCTTGGTCTCCAGACCCATTTATATAATTTCGCCTACGTCCTGACGTCGAACCGTGAGGATGCGAGTGATCTTCTTCAGGATACGACTCTGAAGGCTCTCGACAATGAGGATAAGTATCAGGACAACACCAATTTCAAGGGCTGGGTGTTTACGATCATGAGGAATATTTTCATCAATAATTACCGGCGTGCGGCGAAGAACTGTGTCACGCTCGACAATACGGACGATTCGTACTATCTGAATGCCGCAGACGATGAGACGGCGCCGAGTCCGGAGGATTCATTTTCGGTCATTGAGATTCAGAATGCGATCCATTCGTTTTCGCCGGATTATGCGATTCCGTTTTCGATGGTTCTTGCGGGCTATCACTACAAGGAGATCGCTGACAGGATG
This sequence comes from Paramuribaculum sp., assembly GCA_029051965.1. Classification (GTDB taxonomy): domain Bacteria; phylum Bacteroidota; class Bacteroidia; order Bacteroidales; family Muribaculaceae; genus Paramuribaculum. The sequence continues at coordinate 2,037 of JAIDJZ010000364.1, forward strand.
CATCTGCCGGTCGGTACGATCAAGAGCCGGATTTTCTATGCGCGTCATAAGCTTCAGGAGATGCTGAAGGATTATGTCGGGCGATAGCGGGTCAAATTCTCAGGCGTCGGTTTGGTCTTCGGGTCCTGACGGAAGGCGTTTTGAGGCTTTTACTCCAAGTTCGCGCAGCTTTTCGGCGCGCACGATCAGAGAACCGGTTCCGTCGCGCAGTTTTTTCATTGCGGCTTCGTAGGCGATACGAGGCGATGAGAGGGCGCGTTCGATCCGTTCCATATCGGCTACGAATCCGACAAATTTGTCGTACATTGCGCCTGAGCGTTCGGCGATGTCGATTGCGTTGCGGGTCTGCCGGTCGTGGCTCCATAGCTGCGAGACGATTTTGAGAGATGCGACGAGCTGTGTCGGCGAAACGATCAGGACGCGTTTGTTGTAGGCTTTTTCCCAGAGGGCAGGATCGAGTCCGAGGGCGGCGGTGTAGGCGCTTTCGTTCGGGATGAACATCATTACGAAGTCGAGTTTGTGACGTCCGACGTAGTCCTGATAGTTTTTCTGACTCAGTTCGTTGACGTGGCGGATGACGCTTGCAAGGTGGAGCTGGCCGAGGCGGGCGCGCTCGTCGTCGGAGTCGCAGTTGACCATTTCGACAAAAGATGTCAGTGAGACTTTCGAGTCGATGACCATCACTTTTCCGCCGGGGTATCGGACTACGACGTCGGGCCGGAGCGAGTTGCCGCGCTCGCCACGGATGACCGCTCCGTTTTCGTCGCGCTGCATCTGGACTTCAAATTCTTCTCCTTTTCTCAGGCCGGAGTTTTCGAGGATTGTCTCGAGGACGAGTTCGCCCCAGTCGCCCTGGACTTTCGAATTGCCTCGGAGCGCTCTTGAGAGCTCGCGGGCTTCGCGTCCGATGCTGTCGTTGGTCTGGATCAGCTCTTTGATGCGTTGCTGGAGCGAGAATCGTTCGGCTGATTCTTTGGAGTAGAAGTCGGTCACGTCGCGACGGAATTTGTCGATGTCGTCTTTGAGCGGCGAGAGCAGGCGGGATATGTTGTTTTCGTTGCGTTCGTTCATCCTGTCGACGTGGGTCGACAGGAGTTCGCCGGCAATCAGCCGGAAGCGCATTTCGGACTGTTCGTTGATTTTCTGTTGTTCGCGGAGGGTTGCCTGGGAGTTTTCGGCCTGCAGTTTTTCAAGGCGCGAGACGTGTTGTTCGGCGTTGAGCGCGCGTGCTTCGAGTCGCGCTGTGTTCTCTCGCAGAGCGGCGTTGATTTCCCTCGATGCGGTCAGTTCGTTCTGCAGCTTCGTTTGTTTTCCGGATGACAGAAACAGCAGAAGCAGCAGAATGAGGATTATGATTCCGAGGATTATAATGGTTGATTCCATAGGCTGGAGGTCTGATTTGTTCCTGCAAAGACAGGGGGAACGTTAATGTAAAGTTAGTGAGAAATGTCGGATCGGCCAAATGGCGCCTCTTTTTGTGATCGGTTAAAAATGGCCGCAGGGGTGAAAATGGGGGAGTTTTCTATTTCAATTTGTCAACTTTTATGCTTAACTTTGCCGTTGGTTTGGCAGCGTTGTGCGCCTGCTGTGCCGCAAGAATTCTAACACTGATTATTGAAGACTGACGTTGGAAAGTAATACTATTGATATTGATGGAGTCAAACTTCACTATACGACTCAGGGAGAAGGGTCTCCGATACTTCTGATGCACGGCTGGGGCTGTGACAATTCGACACTGGCCTCTGTGGCCCGCATCGCCGAGAAGCACGGGAAGGTCTATAATGTTGATTTTCCGGGCTTCGGTCAGTCTCCGGAGCCTCCGGCTGTCTGGGGCGTCGAGGAGTATACGCGTCTGATCGAGAAGTTCACCGCCAGGATCGGGATGGAAAATCCGGTGTTGCTGGGTCATTCTTTCGGCGGGCGTGTCGGAATTCTCTATTCATCGCGGAACAGTGTCGGGAAGCTGATTCTGGTGGATGCGGCCGGTGTCAAGCCTAAGCGTTCGCTGAAGTACTATTTCAAGGTCTACAGTTTCAAGGCCTCCCGCCGGCTGACGACGCTTTTTCTCGGGAAAGAGAAGGCTGAGGCGGTCATTGAGGCCCGACGCCGCAAAAACGCGTCGGCGGACTATGCTGCGGCAAGCCCGAGGATGCGGGCTGTGCTGAGCAAGGTGGTCAATGAGGATCTGCGTTCTGTGATGCCGTCAATCAAAGCTCCGACACTTCTTGTGTGGGGCGAGAATGACACGGCGACTCCGATGCGCGACGCGCGGATAATGGAGCGCCTTATTCCGGATGCCGGTCTGGTCAGTTTCGCCGGCTGCGGCCATTACAGTTTTCTGGACAATCCGGTGCAGTTTGCTGCGGTCCTCAACAGTTTTCTCGGTTCCTGAAAAAACAACATAAACAATCAGAATATGTTTTCACCATTGATACTTACCTGTTTTATTATATCGCTCCTCTGTGTGACGGTCAATATGGTTGCCGAGTATAGCCGCGACCTGATGATGATGCAGCAGAATTCGTACAGAAACGAACGCTATCGCCGCTGGCTCAAGAGTTCGGGCGACACGACTTCGTATTCGCGCCTGATCGGCCTCTGTGTCGCTCTTCTGTCGCTGGTCGATTTCGGTTCGGAGCTGTGGGGCATGGGGCTTATGGCTGTCTTTGCGGCCGGAAACGCTTTTTCGCTTCTGACCAGAAAATATAAGAAGCCGCTCGTCTGGACAAATCGCGTCAAACGAATCTTTTCGACGATGATCGTTCTGTCAGTCTTGGCTGAGGGTGCGGTCGCGGCTGTCGTGTGTGCGACGAGCGGAGCAGGCGCTGTGATGTTTGCTCTCGCTGTGGGAGCGACGTTTCTCTATTGCGGCTCACATATAATAGTGATGGGTGCAGTGGCTCTTCTCGGTCCGGTCGAGAAGGCGATCAATCGCAAGTATTATAATGAGGCTGCGGAGATTCTGCGGTCTATTCCCGATCTGAAGGTGATCGGTGTCACCGGCAGCTATGGCAAAACGAGCACAAAGCATTATCTTGAACGGATCCTGTCGGAGCATTTTGATGTTCTGATGACGCCGGGCAGTTTCAATACGACGCTTGGTGTGATCCGAACGGTCCGGGAGATGATGAAGCCTTATACGGAGGTTTTCATCTGTGAGATGGGGGCCAAACAGCTTCATGATATCGAGGAGATCTGCGATCTTGTTCATCCGCAGATCGGAATCGTTACGGCGGTCGGTCCGCAGCATCTCGAGTCGTTCAAGACGATAGAGAATGTGCAGCGGACCAAGTTTGAGCTGGTCGATTCGCTTCCGGCTGACGGTCTTGCAGTTGTCAATAATGATTTTCCGATGATTGCCGGCCGGAGGGTCGACAATACGGTCTGTCTGCGCTATGGTGTGGCGGCGTCGGAGGGTCTCGATTTTAAGGCTGTCGATGTCAGTTATACGCCTCAGGGGACAACGTTTGCGGTTGTCGGCAACGGTGTCCGTCTGGATCTGCGCACCTCGCTCGTCGGGGAATGCAATGTGTCGAATCTGGTTGCCGCGGTGGTTGTCGCGATGCATCTTGGAGTTCCGGAGGATAAGATCCGTTATGCCGTGGAGAAGATCGAACAGGTCGAGCACCGACTCAATATGAAACGTACGCCTGCGGGGATTAATATTATCGACGATGCCTATAATTCCAATCCGACGGGATCGGCAATGGCGCTCGATGTGCTTGCTTCGATGACTCCGGGACGCCGTTTTGTGATCACTCCGGGAATGATCGAGCTGGGTGAGAAGCAGTATGAGCTTAACCGCAGTTTCGGCGAGAAGATCGGACGCAGTGTCGATGTGGCTATTGTTGTCGGCGATTATAATAAGGAGGCTATTCTGGAGGGGATCGGCAACGCAGGCAATCCGGATCTTGAAGTGCTGACGGCCGCGACGTTTGCCGAGGCGCAGTCGATGATGGTTGCGCGTGCGAAGGCCGGTGACACGGTTCTCTATGAGAATGACCTTCCCGACACGTTCAAATGAGAAAACTGAAACAACAACATAAATCAAAACTGAGTTAGAAATGAAAACCAATATAGGCGTATTTTTCGGCGGATGTTCGACAGAACATGAGATTTCCGTCATTTCGGCTTCGCAGGCTATGAGTGCGATCGACCGTTCGGTCTATGATGTTACTCCGGTCTATATCACCAAGCAGGGTCGCTGGTATACGGGCGAAGCTCTTTTCGATGTTGCCAATTACCGCGATGTTCCGGCGCTGCTTGAGAAGTGCCGGGAGGTTTACATGGAGCCTGTGCGCGACGATTTCAATCTTTATCTGCGCAAGCGCAAGCATTTCGGAAGCAATATCGTCGGGAAGCTCGATGTCGCGATTCCGGTGCTGCACGGCTCTTACGGAGAAGACGGTACGTTCGAGGGTATTCTCGATGCGATCGGTATTCCTTATGCGGGCTGCAATGTGCTCGCTTCGGCCAACGGTATGGATAAGATCACGATGAAGATGATTCTTCAGGCCTGCGATGTTCCGGTTGTTGACTATGTGTGGTTCACCGACAAGCAGTGGTTCGGCCAGCGCGATGCGCTTATAGAGAAGATCGAGTCGAAGCTCGGCTATCCGGTCATTGTCAAGCCGTCGAACCTGGGTTCGAGCGTAGGCATCGGGCGTGCGAAGGACCGCGAGCAGCTGATCATGCGGATCAATGATGCCGAACGCTACAGCTCCCGCATCATTGTGGAGCATATGATCGAGAATCTCCACGAGGTCAACTGTTCGGTGCTCGGCGATTGCGACGAGTATGAGACTTCGGTCTGCGAAGAGCCGATCAAGAGTGGCGAGATTCTCTCTTATGAGGATAAATACATGGGCGGAACAAAGGGAGCGAAGGGTATGCAGGCATCCCAGAAACGTATTCCCGCCGATCTGCCGAAGGAAACAAGTGACCGAATCCGTTTTCTTGCGGGCGAGACATTCCGTGTGCTGTCGTGTCACGGGGTGAGCCGTGTCGATGTGATCATGGATGCTGATAACGGTGAGATCTATGTCAATGAAATCAATACGATCCCGGGATCGCTCTCTTTCTATCTCTGGGAGGCAACGGGCATTTCGTTTGACAAGCTGATGGACCGTCTTGTGAAACTCGCGCTCAAACGTAAGCGTGAACAGAGTAAGAAGACGATCAGCTATGACCAGAATATCTTTGCTCTCGGTGGTGGAGTCAAGGGTGGCAAGCTGAAGTAAGTCAGTCTTGCTCGGATAAAAAACAGATGGTGCGCCGAAAACTCAGGGTTCGGCGCACCATCTGTTTTTATGCCTGTGCCGGGTCAGTCGGTGCTGATTGTTCGCTGGCGTGTGGCGAACGTTTTCAGTGCGTAGAGAAAGCCGAGTGCGATAATGGCGCTTGCGGCAGCGATCAGGTAGTTGCCGGCGCCGAATTTTTCGATTTCAGCGATTTCCGAGGCTGGATTTCGCGAGGCAGCCCACATTACGGTCGCCGCAAGGGAGTTGTTGAGGCAATGGGCGATTGCGGAGAGCCATACGGATCCGCTCCACCATGTCATGTAGCCGAACATCGCGCCTAAAATCAGGCGTGGGACGAAGCCGAAAAACTGGAAGTGGATCGCGCTGAAAATAATTG
>JAIDJZ010000365.1:0-2952 GCA_029051965.1 Paramuribaculum sp.
ATCACCTTAAGGGCCACACAAAGCCCGACCACGCCGGCAACAATGCCGGCAATGAAGATGATGACGACCAATATGATTTTTGCTTTCGACGAGCTGCGTCCGCTGCCGGCAGGCCCGATTAATTTCTGATTTGCCATAGGTTTGAGTCTTGAAGGTTGTCTGAACATGATAGGCGCGAATTCCGGAAGCGACTGTGACAGGAAACTGTATGCGACAACGGCGATTCCCGCTTTATTTCAAGATGTGAACACTGAAACAGATCGAATCGTTCATTTTTAACGCGCAGAAGACACTGCCGATCCATACCGAAATCCAGAAGCCTGTTTAATTTTCCAACATATCCATTCTCAACATGAACCCGAACAAACATCTGCTTTTTATTTTTGCAACAGTCCTTGCTCTTACCCTTCCGACCGTAGCGAAGGCCCAGCTCCGCTACGGACTCAATCTCGGAGGCAGTTTTGCCGGTGCGACAATAGACAGATCGCCGGGATATGACCTCGTCAACCGAAGCGGATTCAGAGGCGGCCTCTCGCTCGAATATCAGTTCCCGACGTGCGGACTGGCGTTTGACGCGTCCGTGCTCTACAACCGCTTCAACACGCGCCTGAAGAACGAATCGCAGGCGGAGAGGATAGATTTCGGACGAGACTACCTCGAGGTGCCGATCCACATAAAATATAAGTTCTGGCTTCCTGCGACTTCAAACCTCGTCGCTCCGATGGTTCTGACCGGACCGTCGCTGCTCTGCCATCTCTCATCCAACGACAGCCCGATGAAAGTAAAGCGGTTTCAGCCCGGATGGAATGTCGGCGTCGGTCTCGACATTGCCAACATCCTTCAGATCAGCGGAGGCTATCGGTTCGGCCTGACAGACATCGCCGAGGAATTCGGTCCCGCACCGGAAACGAGAATAAAGAGCTCGGGATTCTTCCTGTCGGCCCTGCTTCTGTTTGATTTCTAAGAGCCGGTTCATATATATGGCGACAGTGTGGCAGAATCAGATGATTCTGCCACACTGTCGTTTTCTTGAAGCACAAAAAACTGTGGCTGCCGGATCGCTGCCGACGGGGAGGGACGCCGAGAGGCGCGTCACCGTTTCATCAGCCGAGCAACTGGCTTTCGATCGCCGCAATATCGTTCTGCAGCTGCTTCTCGATCGGCAGACGCTGTTCGATATTATTGCAGGCGTAGATCACAGTCGCGTGGGTTCTCGCAAGGCGGGTGCCGATTGTCTTCAGAGGCATTTTCGCATGCTTCTTCGCCATGTACATCACCATCTGGCGTGCGTCGGAGATCTCGCGCTTGCGCGACTTGGAGAAGATCAGATCGGGATCTATATCATAATAGCCTGCGACCTTCTGGGTAATCGTGTCGAAATTGACTGTCCGCTTGCTGACCTTGACGGAATGGGAGAGCACCTTGCGGGCAAGATCAATGTTTATCTCACGTCCGAGAGCTGAGGCGTGGACGAGAATCGAGAGCACCATACCCTCCAGCTCACGGATTGATCCGGTTACGTTCTGAGCGATGAATTCGACAACCTCTTCGGGAAGCTCAACACCATCCTGCTCGGATTTCTGATGCAGCACGTCGAGACGGAGCGCATAGTCGGGCTGCTCGAGCTCGGCGACCACACCCATATTGAAACGGGAAACGAGGCGTTTTTCCATACCCTCCATGTTGCCCGGCGCGCAATCGCTCGCAAGCACGAGCTGCTTGTTGTTGTGGACAAGATGGTTGAAGATGTGGAAGAATGCGCCCTGTGTCGCAGTTTTTCCGATGAAGTCCTGAATATCGTCGATGATCAGAGTGTCGATACTCTGATAGAAGTTTATGAATTCGTTGACTTTTCCTTTCAGAGAAGCACTCGTAAACTGGCTTTCGAACAGACGCGCCGTAATATAGAGCACGCGGTTCTGCGGCGCAACCTCCTTGATTCGGATTCCTATCGCCTGGATAAGATGGGTCTTTCCGACACCGGGCGCACCGAATATAAAAAGAGGGTTGAAGGTTTTCTGTTTCGGGTCGTTGGCGATTGCCTCGCCGATTGTGCGGGCCACGCGGTTGCTGACACTGTCGCAGTAGTTCTCGAAATTGTAGCTCGGGTTGAGCTGGGCGTCAATGTCGGCGACCTCTTCACGCGCAAAAGGATTTGAGCTGACGCCGTGGCGGGGCATCGCTGCAGGGCTCGGCCTTGAACTGGTCAGCGAAACAGCCGTGGAGGGCTCTCTGCCGACCTGATAATATTTATAGACGAGTTTTACCTGCTTGCCATAGACACGGTGGAGAGTGCTTGAAAGCAACTCGATGAACTGATGCTCGAGCTTTTCATAGAAATATTGAGAGGGAACAAGGAGGGTGAGCCTATTGTCAGAGTAGTCGATCTGAGAAATGGGCTCGAACCATACCTTATATTGTTCCGCCGTCACATTGTCGGCGAAAATCTCTAAACATTTCTTCCAAAGTTGGTCGTTGGTCTGCTGCATCAGGGGTGGGGTCGCTTTTTGTATTCGTCTATTTTTTCAATACAAATTTCCGACATTTTTTTTACAAAAACAAACACCGAAAATATTGGATTTTTTAGTTTTTTACACCTATCTGATTTTTAGGTATTTAGAAATTGTCAATAACTTCACTTAAACCTTTAGATTATGCAATCTCTGCATTTCGATATATTTCAATCGCTTAGCTGCGTTTTTTATCAAATTAATTAAAGTATCACTTTAAGCCACATCAGTTGCTAAACCGTTAATTTTCTTATAAAGCGACTGGAAAAACGGCTCATGGCGCAAGTTCGCTATTTATAATAAATCTAAATAGTGATTTTGCCACCAATGCAGGAGTCGGCATGGCCCTGAGCCACAAAAAGCACCCCCCGTCACTCATAGCCACGGGGGGGGGGGCTTTCTCTTAAACACATCACCGCGCCAACGCGACCGGCACAAAGCG
>JAIDJZ010000365.1:2962-5504 GCA_029051965.1 Paramuribaculum sp.
ACACCCCCCCCCTGCCCTATCCACCCCGGGGGGGGGGGGGGTATAAAGCAGACGGTGTGTCGGATTTCGCTAAATCCGACACACCGTCGATGATGAATCAATCTGTAACTTTAGAAAAGCTTCAGCGAGATGTAGCGTTTGGGGTTCATTCGGACATCGATGAGAAGAGAGTCGAGACTCGCCGATGCATTTGAGAGATTGGTATAGAGCTGGCGGTCGTTCATCAGCAGACCCAGAGAGGAGTTCGGGTTGTTGAGATTGGCCAGAACCTCGTTGAGCGATTTTGACGCCTCAAGCACATTCTGCATTGTGGCGTCGAGGGGCATATTCTTAAGCGAGGCCGAGACCGAAGTCAGATCGCCTGAAATCGTATTGAGGTTAGTCGACATGGAGCGCACGTTGGTCATCGTCGTGCCGGCATCCTTCACGATTCCGGGCATCGATCCCATCAGGCCGTTGAGCTGACGGCTTGCACTCTCGATATTGACAAGCGTAGCGTTAAGATGGTCGAGCGACGTTCCGATAGCCGGATTTGCAGCGACTTCGGTGAGTGCAGTCAGCAGAGAATCGATCTTGGGAATCATGGCTGTTATTCCGGGGAGAAGATCGTTGCTGACATTGTCCATCAGTCCGCCTGACTGCTGGGCGATCAGCTGCGAGCCGACTTCAAGATCGCCCGCTTCAGTGCCCATGACAAGCTGGATGGTCGAAGTTCCGAGCATATCGGCCACGAGCACAGCCTTAGTGCCTTTCTTAAGGCGGAGTTCCTTGTCGAGGCTCAGTTCGACTCTGATGTGACCGGGATTGTCGTATTCATATTCTATCTCACGGACAATTCCGACCTTGAAGCCGTTGATTGTAACCGGAGCAGAGAGATTCAACCCTGCCACGTTGGTATAGGAAGCATAATAATAGTTAGCGGCCTTGAACATATTAACTCCCTTGAGGAAGTTGATTCCGACAATGACCACAGCAATTGCAAGCAGGACACTGAGTCCGATGACAAATGTTTTCGGGGGACGTTGCATTATCTTTACGTTAATGAGTGAGTGACTATATTATATTTAACCGGAGCTCCTCCCGGCCCAGACGGCACGGAGGGCGACAGTCTCTATCTTTCAGTTTGTTGATTTATCCATTTCTTTCTAAAATAACTTCAAGTGAGAGAGGAGAATCACGGGACCCGCTGATCGCCGACGGTCTTGATCAGAAAAGCATCCGAGAAGAGTTCTCTGACCTTCTTAAGCTCAGGCGCGGCCTCGCGCACCGAAGAAAAGGAGCCATAGGTGTATTTATAGATCCCTTTCTCGCAATAGCATCCGACATCGGACAGACCCTTGAATTCGGGGCTGCCATCGGAGAGCTTGCGGTTGGAGGTTGCGAACTGAATACGGTAGACGACTTTGCTATCATTCTTTTCATGTCTTGCAGGAGAAACTCTGTTAGAAGCAGGAGAAGCAGAGCCGGCTGAGGGCACCGCCGCTGAGCCGAGGCTTTTCCTGTAATCCATTATTCCGCGCAGGAGAGCTTCGGCAAGTTTCTCCTGACCGGAATCAGAAGCCATGAACTTCTCTTCGGCAGGATTGCAGATAAAATCGAGTTCGACGAGCATCGACGGCATCGCCGTTTTCAGAAGCACCCAGAAATTAGCCTGCTTGACGCCATTGTTTTTCCGTCCGGCGACAGACGCAAGCTGACCGCACACGGATTTAGCCGCAAGGAGACTCTGCTGCATGTACTTATTCTGACTCAGCTCGAAAATGATGTAGCTTTCGGCGCTCGACGGATCGAAACCCATATAGGTCGAGGTGTAGTCGCGCTCGAGCTTCATCACTGAGTTCTCCCTCATCGCAACTGCAAGGTTGGCTTCCGTCTTGTCGGGTCCGAGGGTATAGACCGACGCTCCATGAACCGAAGCGCGGTTTTTCGCTTTCAGATCGACCGAATTCGTATGGATCGAAACAAAGAGATTGCCGCCGGCCTTGTTGGCGATGTCGGCGCGCCCCTGCAGCGTCACAAAGCTGTCGTCGGTTCGCGTGTAGACGACCTTCACACCCGGCTGGGAGGAGAGCTTCTTTCCGAGCAGACGGGCCACGGCCAGATTTATCGTTTTTTCGTTCGTCACAGACCCGAGAGCTCCGGCATCATGGCCGCCATGACCCGCATCTATGACTATGACAAAATCGGAGGCCGCCTTCCGGGCAGCTTCAGAAACGTTACATCCCAGAAGGACGATAACGAAGACAATTATGCGGGCGATCAGTTTCATTCGGCCGAATTTCGCCACAAAGATACATAAAAAATCGAATCCGGTTACGTTCGTCGCATAATAAAAACATATGACAACCGATCTCCGCCGCCAAGTTCCGCTGTTTAAGAGCCGGTTCCCCAATCTTTGTTAACGCTGGGGCGAGGCAAAGGTAATTACTTGCCACGGACAGCTGAGAATAAATATGTCTGTGATTAACTCGGGATGAAGCTGAATTAAACGAACCGCTACATAAACATTGCACACGCTACCATTGCAATCGCTTTGGCGGTG
>JAIDJZ010000366.1 GCA_029051965.1 Paramuribaculum sp.
TTAGTGTCAGTCGGCAGGGTTATAAGGACCGCTGACGGCAAGCGAGGGATCGAAGATCGAGTTGAGTATACGGGCCAGTCGCAGACCTCCGCGAAGAAGCTGCTGCTCAACGACCGGAGTCCACTCAAAAACTTCATTGTAGCCGATATTCTTTCCTTCGGGGAATGAACGGTAGATAGCTGCGGCAATCGGAAGAGTCTCACGGGCCCAGTCGTCGACCGAACCGGCTGCGACAACAGCGACATCCTCCGGAGTTAAGCGATCGAGCTGGTCGGCCCATTCGGAATAGCTCCAGGAATGGCCTCCGGCAAGAATGCTGCCGTCCCATACGGAATGGAGATTCGCATCGCGGCCAAAATACTTGACTTTGATACGGTTTGCTCCAAGATCGGAGGCATGGCCCATGTGCATTGGCTGATGAAGGTCTCCGACAATATGGATGATTATCTTCATTGCAAGTGCGGATTTTTCGAGCGATGCCGAAGGATCTGAAAGCGTTTCTATCTGGGCCTTGATGGCTGTCACAGCATCTCCTGCCGGATTCGCCGGAGCAGACTCATAGGTGTCGCCTTCGTCGACATTTTTATAGTGCCAGGTCTTTGTATAGGCATATTCGCGGGTATGGCTGGCATTGTCGAGCCAGTTGGCCCAGTAAACCATCGAACGGCCCTCGAGAATCGAGTCGACTGCGTGGCGGGCGGCCGGAGTCAGGTGTCGTGTGGCAATTTCGGCAACAACGTCATGCCCCTTCTGTCCCCATCCGAAGGCAAGAGAAGAAACAAAAGCTAAAAAACAGGTAAAAATCGAAAAACGTCTCATAATTCTGGTTTAGTAAGGTGAATCTCTATACAAAAATACTAATTCAGCAGAAAAAAGCGAACTGTCGGGTTGAATTGTAAAAGTATTGTTATAATTTTGTAGCCGTAAAATGATAATTTTGCCTTAGAAACAGGTTGTAGAACCCCAGCAACGCCATTGTAACCATGCAGAAAGTACGCCCCAAAAAGGCCCTCGGCCAACATTTCCTGACAGACCTCTCCATTGCCCGACGAATCGCATCGACACTTGATGACTTTAAGTCCGAACCGGTCATAGAGGTCGGCCCCGGAATGGGTGTGCTCACCCGCTTTCTTCTCGAGGAAGGCCACAACCTTAAGGTCGCGGAGATCGACGGCGAAAGCATCGAGTATCTCAACAACGAGTTTCCGGAGCTTGCCGAAGATGGCCGCGTTATCGAGGGGGACTTTCTCCAGCTCGATCTTTCGGCAGTGTTTCCCGGCGCAGAACGCATCAGCGTGATCGGCAACTACCCCTACAACATATCCTCGCAGATTTTCTTCCATGTGCTCGACTACAAGGATCTGGTCGGCTGCTGTTCGGGAATGCTTCAGCGCGAAGTGGCCGAACGCCTTGCCGCCGGCCCGGGCACAAAGACCCGCGGCATTCTGAGCGTGCTCCTGCAGGCATGGTACGATGTCGAATATCTGTTCACGGTCAGCGAAACGGTTTTCAACCCGCCTCCCAAAGTCAAGAGCGGGGTCATCAGAATGGTACGCAACTCAGTCAAAGACCTCGGATGTGACGAACGCCTTTTCAAAACCGTTGTCAAGACAACATTCGGCCAACGCCGCAAGACAATCCGCAATTCCGTCCGCGGACTGTTGCCCGGCGGAGCACCTATGCCCGAATCCCCGCTGCTTGCCATGCGCCCCGAACAGCTGACTGTCGAGCAGTTTATCGAACTGACCAATCTTGTCTCATCAAGCCGTAAGGACAATGAAAGAATTTGACGAAGACTACCTCAACAGAATACGCTCGATCATAGAGCGTCGAGATGACGCCGAAGCTCGCCGTGAGCTTGCCGACCTCCACCCGGCAGACATCGCCGAGCTTTATCAGGACCTCAACCTTGACGAGGCTGAATATCTCTACAAACTGCTTGACGAAGAGACAGCGGCAGACGTCATCATGGAGCTTGACGAAGACGACCGCCGCAAGCTGCTCTCGAATATGCCGGCGGAAGACATCGCACGCCACTACATCGACCACCTCGACGTTGACGATGCCGTCGACCTCATTCAGGAACTCGACGAGGAGGACCGCGAGGAAATCCTTTCGCACATCGACGACGTCGAACAGGCCGGAGACATCATCGACCTGCTCAAGTATGACGAAGACACGGCGGGCGGTCTGATGGGCACCGAGATGATCGTCGTCAACGAGAACTGGAGCATGCCTGAATGCATCAAGGAGATGAGAATGCAGGCAGAGGAGATCGACGAAGTCTACTACGTCTATGTCGTCGACAACGACAACAAACTCCGCGGAATTCTGCCGCTGAAGAAACTGATTACCGATCCTTCGGTGTCAAAAATAAAACGAGTCATGGAAACGGATCCGGTAGCGGTCAAGGCCGACACCCCCATCGACGAAGTCGCGCTTGACTTCGAGAAATACGACCTTGTCGCCATGCCGGTGGTAGACTCTATCGGACGTCTGCTCGGACGCATCACCGTCGACGACGTAATGGACCAGGTCAGGGAATCTTCGGAACGCGACTATCAGCTTGCTTCGGGTATCTCGAGCGACGTCGACGCCGACGACTCGATTCTCGCCCAGACCAAAGCCCGAATCCCCTGGCTTCTCATAGGAATCTTTTCCGGAATTCTCGCATCGGTCATCCTCGCGACCTTCGAAGATCAGCTTGCTGCCGTCACAGCTCTGGCTCTCTTCATTCCGATCATCGGAGGAACGGGAGGAAACGTCGGAGTGCAGGCTTCGGCAATTGTCGTACAAGGTCTTGCCAACGGATCTCTCGAAATCTCGGAGTTCACGAAACAGATAGCGAAAGAGATTGTCGTCGGGCTGCTTAACGCGACTGTCCTGTCGGGATTCATATTCGTCTATAACCTGATAATGCTGCCGGGCGACTTCGCCGTCACGATATCTGTCGCGACTTCACTGTTCTGCGTTGTCATGTTCGCGACGATCCTCGGAACACTCGTCCCGCTGACTCTGGAAAAGCTACACATCAATCCGGCACTTGCCACCGGACCGTTCATCCAGATCTCCAACGACATTATCGGGCTGATAATCTATGTCCACATTGCCAAATTGTTCCTCAGCATCTTCGGCGCATGAGCAGCTTCCTGACATCAACCGAATTCTACGTAATCGCATCACTTGCGGCTGCGGCAATCGTAGGACTATGCGTCAAGCCTCAGCCACGCGGCGAAGCTCTCGAACACCTTCTGGCTGGGAATCTGTGTGATCTGTCCGACATCGATCCGGCCTCCCGGCTGACCCTTACATGTGATTCCGACGGCAAGATACTCCTGACCCGCCACGGACTTGCCGGACTGACAGCAGACGGCGCGGTCAGCCTCTCGGTCAAACGCATCGGAACGGACATAACAATCGAGGAGCGCATCACACCGGCAACCACAGGCGAGCCGATAGACTCCGCCCTGTTCACCCTCGATTTCATTCCCCCCGGCCGCTATCATATCCGCTATAACTCCGAATCGACCGGCCTGTTCTCAGCTTTCACCATGTCTGTGCGCCCGTCATCGACTCTCACCCGCCCGCTCACCCGCTGATCCGCACATGCAGACTACGAACGGCAACCTGATTACTGACAGATGTAGGCCATGAGAAGACGGCTTTTATGGCCTTTGAGGTTGCGGATCGCTTTTTCCTTGATCTGACGCACACGCTCGCGCGTCAGATTGAAGTGCTCACCGATCTCATCAAGCGACTGCTCCGGGCATCCGATTCCAAAAAAGAGTCTGATAATCTCGCGCTCACGTTCATTCAACTGACACAGCACCCGATCGATTTCCTGCGACAGCGATTCTCTTCCGAGTTCCGAATCGGTCGGAGCCGCATCGTCGCATGTCAGCACGTCAAGGAGACTGCCATCTTCACCATCGACAAAAGGCGCATCTACTGAGACATGCCTGCCGGAAACATTGATTGCCTCAGATATTTTTTCGACCGGGACCTCAAGCTCTTCGGCAAGTTCGCCGGCCGAAGGTTTCCGTTGATGACTCTGCTCAAACCTCGACAAAGCTTTCGAGATCTTATTGAGAGTGCCGACCTGATTAAGCGGCAGACGGACAATACGGCTCTGCTCGGCAACGGCCTGAAGAATTGACTGGCGTATCCACCAGACAGCATAGGAGATGAATTTGAACCCACGAGTTTCGTCGAACTTGCGGGCGGCCTTGATGAGACCTATATTACCTTCATTGATGAGATCCGGAAGGGCAAGACCTTGATTCTGATATTGCTTGGCGACGGAAACGACAAATCTCAGATTGGCTTTGATCAGCCTGTCGACCGCCTCGGAATCTCCGTTTCGGATTCTCCGGGCCAATTCCACCTCTTCATCAACACTTATCATCTCCTCCCTTCCGATTTCCTGTAGATACTTGTCGAGCGACGGACTTTCACGGTTGGTTATCGATTTGTTGATTTTAAGTTGCCTCATCAGAATAAGATTTGAAGGTCAGAAGAACGGGAATTTCCCCTTCTCAGCTCCCGGATTACGAAATATCTGGTAAAGATACAAATAAAAAGCGTGTAACCTATGGAAGATTACACGCAAAAAGTGGCCAAAACCACCAAAAAACAATACTTCAGTGGCTTTGACTTAAATATTTTTCCAACGATGAGGTCTGTCTCAGACCGGAATCAGCCGAGAAATGCGCGCAAATGGCGGCTACGCTGACCTTTGAGGCGACGGATCGCTTTCTCCTTGATCTGACGTACACGTTCGCGTGTCAGATCGAACTTGAGCGCGATTTCTTCAAGTGTCATTTCCTGACAACCGATTCCAAAGAACATCTTAAGAATATCGCGTTCGCGCGGATGAAGCTGCGATAAGGCCCGGTCCACTTCGACAGAAAGAGACTCCTGATTGAGCGAAGCGTCGGTATTGGGAGCATCGGCGTCGGTCAGCACATCCATGAGGCTGTTGTCTTCAGAGTCGGAAAACGGAGCATCAAGCGACGTGTGACGGCCATTGACGCTCACAGATTCGGAAATCTTGTCGACATCAATGTCGAGAATGTTTGAGAGTTCTTCCGATGACGGTTTGCGCTGATGATCCTGCTCGAACTTGCTGATGGCCTTGTTGATCTTGTTGAGCGAACCGACCTGATTGAGCGGAAGACGGACAATTCGGCTCTGCTCGGCAAGTGCCTGAAGAATCGACTGGCGGATCCACCAGACGGCATAGGAAATGAATTTAAAACCGCGGGTCTCGTCAAATTTCTGAGCGGCTTTAATCAAGCCGACATTACCTTCATTGATAAGGTCAGGAAGGCTCAGGCCCTGATTCTGATATTGCTTGGCCACCGAGACGACAAAGCGAAGGTTGGCACAGACAAGGCGGTCAAGTGCGCGGTTGTCGCCCTGACGGATTCGCTGGGCAAGTTCTACTTCCTCGTCGACGCTCAGAAGCTCTTCGCGGCCGATTTCCTGAAGATATTTGTCGAGTGATGCGGTGTCGCGGCTCGTAATCGAGCGGATGATTTTTAGCTGTCTCATTCGTGTTTGCGGCAAAAAGTGTGCAAAGTTACAAAATAAACGTAAGTTGTCAAAATTTTAGTACGTTCATCGAATGTTTTTTCTCAAAAAGCACCAAATTCCGTAGCGACGGCTGTCAATTTGTCTGCCGTCTACCCCTAACAACAAGTGAGCCGCCCGAAAGTGGGCGGCCCGCCTGTTTTTTTCATATCTGACGATCGGTCAGAGCGGATGACTCTTAGAGCCGGTTCCCCAATATTTGTTAACGCTGTGGCGAGGCAAAGGTAATTACTTGCCACGGACAGCTGAGAATAAATATGTCTGTGATGAACTCGGGATGAAGCTGAAGTAAACGAACCGCTACATAAACATTGCACACGCTACCATTGCAATCGCTTTGGCGGTGTGAAGAAACTGTTCGTAATT
>JAIDJZ010000367.1 GCA_029051965.1 Paramuribaculum sp.
AAAAAAAAAAAACGCGCGATTGCCGGTCATCGGCCGGGGAGTTCAGCAAAGTCCATCATCTGAAACTAATAAAGGACGACTCCCCTTCTTTTCTGTTAAGGGAAGCCGTCCTCTGAAATTTCAATTTATCCATGCGGAAGCCTATCGGAAACGTCCGCACGAGTTATCGGTCAGTCGACCTGACGGACCTTGATGTTGTCAAGGAACCAGCGGTTGGCCGTCGACACTTCCCATTCGGTCTGCGAGATCGAGATTTTGGTCGAACGGTCGATCTTGATGCCGGAGAGGCTTACGGTCGCGCGAATCCATTCGAGTTTATGACCCGATTCCCATCCGCATTCGGGAATGTCGATCTGCTGCACGTCGGATCCGTTTTCTATCTTGACGTAGAGATGGACGGGGTCGATCTTGCCGGATCCCTGACGCATCGGACACCAGTCGAACACGAGTTCGGCTTCGACATCTGACGGAACTTCCATCGGAGGCAGCGTGATACCGCCGTGATTTCCGGTCTTACCGAATTTGAGATAATTGCGCTGGAGATAGATGCGGTTGTTGTCACCTTTATCATAAAGAAGCGTATAGCCTTTAGACTCGATA
Organism: Paramuribaculum sp.; assembly: GCA_029051965.1. GTDB lineage: Bacteria > Bacteroidota > Bacteroidia > Bacteroidales > Muribaculaceae > Paramuribaculum. The sequence continues at coordinate 601 of JAIDJZ010000367.1, forward strand.
AAGTTGTAGGCCGTCATTTCAGTTCCGTCGGCTGAGGCTTTAACGGATGTCAATGCAGGCGCCGTTGCGTCAAGATTGTCATTTTCCACGGTCTTTCCGGCTGCGCCTGCAATCGACCACGGGTCGAGCCACTCGAAGTCGTCCTGGAAATATATCACTACAACCACACCCTGGTCATTAGCAACGTGGCCATAGAAGTTGACGGCCGGAGTGGCCGAACCTGCATAAAAACCGAAAATCTCCACCATATGGCCGTTGAGCGACGACAGATTCAGCTCGGGTGTTGCGGCCATCACAACGCCGTGGAACGCCTTGCCCGAAACAATGATATTGCTGCCGTCGACCTTACCTGTCATTGAGATGTAGGCACGATCCGGAGCTGAAACGGCGTCAAGCTGCTCGGTCACATCTATTGCCTCGGGGAGCGCCGCCGGAGTGCCGCCGACAACGAAATGGTCAGCGATAAGAACCGACATATTCTGCTCGTCGAACGTCTTGGTCGAGTAGACTGTAAAGGTTGTTCCGTCGGCAAGCGGCTCATCGGCGCGGATCAGCACGTTGTTGGTGCCGTCTGTTGCCATAAAGGAATTGCCATACTGAGCCACTGCCGTCAGGTTGCTGATGACTGCCACAGATTCGTCGTCGTTTGCATTCATCTGCTCAATGGTGATCGGCATGACATCGCGGAACAGGTCACCGTCCTGACGGACCACTACGCGGGCTTCCGACGCTTTTGTCGCGCCTTTGAAAACCAAGTCGGCCTTGCGGGGATTGTCGGGAGTGCCGTCGCGCATGTTATCGATAACCGAGATTCTGACATCAGTTGTGCCGGTTCCGGTTTCGGGCTCGACTCTGATCCAGTCGGGATGCTCGCAGGTCCATGTCGCATCGGAATAGACTGTAATGATCTGCGACGGATCGCCCTGCGATGCAAACGTCAGGTTCGAAGCGCTGGCAAGCACTGCCTTGGCGACTCCGCCGTTATCATCGTCGCTACACGATGATGTTCCCATCCAAAGCAGGGCAAGCAAAGTATAAAGTGAAATTCTAAAATATCTTTTCATGATTCTGTTCGTTTAAAAGTTCTGGATTCTATTTCCATCCTGGATTCTGAACGAGATTAGGATTGATTGCAATCTCATCAGAGGGAATCGGATAAAGATAGTCGCGCTGTTCGTTAAATCCGTTACGCTCCGATTTCACACCGGAGTGCCAGTCGAGATAGCCGCGATTTCCCTCCGTCAGCCAGACATCGACATCGATCTGAAGAGCCACGGCTCCCGAAACCGATGGTTTGGCCGAACCCTTGGCATAGAGGACAAAGTCGGGTTTTCCGTTGCCTGAAAGATCGTAGCTGCCCGGACCGGGGAAATACATGCCGGTGATCTCCTGATCAAGACATTTTCCGCATTTCCAACGGAAGAGATCGTCGAGACGCAGCCCTTCCTGCACGAGTTCGATCGAACGCTCGCGGCGGATTTCAAGGATTACACCCTTATTCGAGCCTGTCACATTCGGATAGCCCGTCCGCTCGCTTGAAAGATATGGATCGGGATTGGCGTTAGCATCAGCAAGAATCAGTGAAGGCATTCCTGCACGCGCACGGATAAGGTTGACCGAACGGTCGAGATCCGGCTGACTGAGAGTTCCGAGTTCAGCTTTTGCCTCCGCATAGTTCAGCAGAACCTCTGCATAGCGATAGACCGGAATGTCGGCAGTCGAGCGGTCGTTGCGGTCGATCTGGCCGCCGTTGAGCGACGGATCCTGAACGAATTTTATCGGCTGATAGCCGGTGATCGACAGCTGCAGATCGGCTGGCAGAATCGGAGGCGGGGGAAGGCGGTG
>JAIDJZ010000368.1 GCA_029051965.1 Paramuribaculum sp.
TGGGTCAATCTCCCCGGCATCATAAGCCCCCTGAAGATCCTTCACATCATAGAGAAAAATTCCGGCATTGCGGAATGCGCGATAGTTTTTGGCCACAATGTTGAGAATATCTTTCGAATATTTGGGCTTGACTTTCCCCTTTTCATTCGGCAGACTGTCGAATGTCATTGCTTTCCGGAAATAGTCGTAGCTGTCTATCAGATTATGGCCGCACTCCTTCTTGCGGTCATTCTTCACCTCCTGGCCCACTGATATATCGACCAGCATACGGTCCCATAGTCCAAGCGAAGCCTTTCCGGCATAGTACCATGCTTCAGGATTTGTTTTTGTATCTTCGTGTTCAAGTGCCGGCTTGACTGTTTTTAATGCCGCTGCAAAATCCGGCTTCGCAGCCGACAGTATATGCCCGGCCTCTTTAACGGCACTTTGTTGCGCATAACTGGCAAAACCACTCAATAAACCTAAAATAACAAACCTAAACCTTAACATAATAATCATTTACCTACTGAAACAAACATCAGGGCCGTTCTGTTCCGAAAAGAGGAGTCCGGCAAAGCGAGGCCCCACGCATGAATTTTAATGGTTAGAGCAAGATAAGTGTCGACATTTCGGCATCACGCCTGTCGTACAAATGCAAATTTACGCATTATTTTCTATACGCGCACAACTAATTGCCATCTCATTTCACCCCACAAGTCGAATTGACAGCAATATCCGACAAAAAAGACAGGACCGCAGTGCGATCCTGTCTTTTTTTGTCGGATACAGATCCGGACGGACGGCCTCTACAGACCGCCGACAGATCAATCATCACATATTCTTCCAGTATTCAGCCTTGTCGGCATATTCCTGACCGAGGTGATAGTTCTGGTCGAGGCCATAATACAGACGATAGATATACTGCGGGAGGCTGCTCTGAGTGTCATCAAGCTCATAAGACTTCTCATAGTAGCTGATTGCCTCCTTGATCTTCGGAACAAGAACATTCAGACGGGTTGCATCGTCGGCAGTATCTTCCATCGCGGCAACTTCGTTCTGAAGCAGACGGCCCATGTCAAAATAGCTCTTCGCATTCTGCGGAGCAAGCTTGATCGACTCGCTCAGATTGGCTTTTGCATCTTCGATCTTGCCTTCGCGTTCATTAACGATAGCTTTCACATTGTAGAGAAGGCTCTTGATCGAGTCGCTTCCGGCAACCGAGAATGATTCGTCGATAGCTTCGTAACATGCAGGATAGTTATCTTTTGCAAGCTCCGAATTGATAATGCCGGCAAGGAAACTGATGTCATCCGCACCATACTTCACATTTCCCTTACGTGCGAATTCCGACGCTGCGGCTGTGTTTTTTGTAGCGTCAGCTGCTTCAAGGCCGACAAGATAGACATTCTTAGCCTCGTAACCCATACCGATAGCCTTCTGAACCTTATTGAGAGCGTTTTCAAAATCCTTATTAAAGAAGGCAGCGAGAGCCTGATAGTAAGCTATTTCGCCCACAGTCGAATCCGCATCGGCAACAAACGCCTTCGGATCGGCATTCTCGTCATTCGGAAGATTGACATAGAGATCCCACGCAGCATAAGCGCCGGGGTAATCCTGCACATTGTAAAGGTTCAGACCTGCGTTAAGATAGCTGCGGTAGTTCTCACCGATCGACTTGCGCATCTCTTTTGTATGTTTGGGCTTAACCTTTCCCTTCTCATCAGGAAGCTGGTCGAGGGGCATTGCTTTCACATATGCGTTATAAGCCTCCACGAGCGCACGCGAAGCTGCGGCCATCTCCTCAGGAGTAGGCTGCGCGGCTCCCGGAGTAATGCTGCGCACCTGAGCATCATCCCAGATTCCGAGATTAGCCTTTCCGACAAGATACCAGGGCTTTACAGTGCTCATGGTCGAAGGATCCGTTAAAGCGGGTTTCACCGTTTCGAGAGCCTGGTCGAATTTTTTGCCTTTGACTAAGCTCTCAGCTTCTTTAACAACGTTGGGTTGGGCAACGGCCGAAAGACCGGCGACAAGACCCAGTGCGATTAAGCTGATTTTTTTCATAATCGAATTAATTTGGTTATTTAAGGTAATTTATTCTTACTATGTTAAACAATATATTCATATTCTGGTTTCAACGGATGGCTCTTTTTCGGAGCCACCCGTCGCGATGTTATTCTTCAGAATCTTTCGCCGGAGCCGAAAGGTCGGTCACTTCGACATCTGTTGCCGACACGGCGGCCGCTTCAGAACCATCAGCGATAATCGCCTCATCAGTCGCCTCTTCCGGATCGGAGTCGACACAGCAGACAGAAGCGATCGTATCATTTCGCTTTTCAAGGTTGATGACCTTCACACCCTGAGTCGCACGACCCTGCACGCGGATATCCGCAACCTTTATGCGGAGCGTGATTCCCGACTTATTGATAATGACAAGGTCATTATCATCATTGACGCTCTTGATGCTGACAAGGCGACCCGTCTTCTCGGTCACATTGATTGTCTTCACACCCTTTCCGCCACGGTTCGTAATGCGGTAATCTTCAAGAACAGAACGCTTGCCGTAACCGTTCTCGGAAATAACCATCACATTGTTCGTCGTGTCGGGAGTCATGCAGATCATGCCGACAACCTCATCGTCGCCGCCATCGAGAGTCATACCGCGGACTCCGGTCGACACGCGACCCATCTCGCGGACCTTGCTTTCATGGAAACGGATAGCGCGGCCATTACGATTTGCCATAAGGATCTCCGAATTGCCATCGGTCAGTTCAACCGAAATAAGCTTGGCATCATCACTTATAATAATCGCATTCACACCGTTGGCACGCGGACGCGAATAAGCCTCGAGCGAAGTCTTCTTGATGACACCGTTCTTCGTGCAGAACACAAGATTGTGCGACGTCACGAACTCCTTGTCGTCAAGCCCCTTCACGCGGATGACTGCATTGACCGCATCATCCGGTTCGATATTGAGCAGATTCTGGATCGCACGGCCTTTGGAATTCTTCGCGCCCTCGGGCAGTTCATAGACCTTAAGCCAGTAGCAGCGGCCCTTCTTGGTAAAGAACAGCATATAATTGTGCATCGAGGCCGGATAGATATACTCAATAAAGTCCTCGTCGCGGGTATCGCTGCCCTTCGCGCCTACGCCTCCGCGGTTCTGGGTGCGGAATTCGCTGAGAGCGGTTCGTTTGATATATCCGAGATGCGAAATCGTGATGATCATGTCATCATCCGCATAGAAATCCTCTGCATTGAAATCGCCCGCAGTGTAATCGATATCGGTGCGGCGGTCGTCACCGTACTTTTCGCGAACCTCAGCCAGCTCCGACTTGATAAGCTCGCGGCAGACCGAATCGTCATTGAGGATCTCTTCGAGACGGGCAATCTCCGCCATAATATCTTCATAGTTCGCACGTAGCTTGTCCTGCTCGAGACCGGTCAGCTGTTTGAGACGCATCTCGACAATAGCGGCCGTCTGCGCATCGCTCAGTCCAAAACGCTCGGTAAGCGTCGCACGCGCGTCCTCTGTCGAAGCCGACGCACGGATAATGCGGATCACCTCGTCGATATTCTGCGATGCGATGATAAGTCCCTCAAGAATATGGGCCTTCTCGCGCGCCTTTCTGAGTTCGAACTGAGTGCGGCGGATCACCACATCATGGCGGTGGTCAATAAATGCCCCGAGCATCTCCTTGAGGTTCAGCGTCTTCGGACGACCATTAACAAGCGCGACATTATTAACGCTGAACGACGACTGCATCTGCGTCATCTTGTAGAGCTTGTTAAGCACCACATTTGCATTCGCATCCGACTTCAGCTTGATGACAATGCGCATACCCTTGTAGTCGCTCTCATCATTGATGTCGGCAATCCCGTCGAGCTTCTTCTCGTTGACAAGATCAGCGATGTATGAAATCAGGAGAGCCTTGTTGACATTATAAGGAATCTCCGTGACAATAATATTCTCGTGGTTGGCCTCCGCCTCGATCTCAGCCTTTGCGCGGATCACAATGCGGCCGCGGCCGGTCTCGAAAGCATCCTTGACACCATTATAGCCATAGATCGTACCGCCCGTAGGGAAATCCGGCGCCTTAATATATTGCATAAGCTCTGCAATCGTAAGATCGGGATTATCCACAAGCGCGATCGAAGCATTGATAGCTTCTGTCAGGTTATGAGGCGGAATATTCGTCGCCATACCGACTGCGATACCCGACGCCCCATTGACAAGCAGGTTCGGGAAACGCGTTGGAAGCACGACCGGCTCCATTCGTGAATTATCGTAGTTCGGCTGGAAATCGACAGTGTCCGAATCTATATCGGAAAGCATCTCCTCCCCGATTTTGTCAAGGCGCACTTCAGTGTAACGCATCGCAGCTGCACCGTCGCCGTCGACCGACCCGAAGTTTCCGTGGCCGTCCACAAGCGTATAGCGCATAGCCCAGTCCTGAGCCAGACGCACGACAGTGCCATAGATCGACGAGTCGCCGTGAGGGTGATACTTACCCATCACTTCGCCGACACAGTTGGCCGATTTCTTATGGGGTTTGTCGGCCGTATTGCCCATCTCGTTCATTCCGAAAAGGACTCGACGGTGAACAGGCTTCAGTCCGTCACGGACATCCGGCAGCGCACGCGACACAATCACCGACATAGAATAGTCGATGTAGGCCGACTTCATTTCATCTTCAATGTTGATTTTTAAAATGCGGTCTTCTTCCAACATGAGGCTTTTATAAATCTTTGTTTCTTAAATCTTGCACAAGCAGCAGCCGGCTGAATCGTCATCCGTTTACGGTCTGACACTCCGAAGCCGACACCGCTTCATCTAAAATTATCAAGCAAAGATAGCCATTTTTTATCAATCTGACGAATCTAACTGGCCTTATTTTGTGTTTTAAAATTTGTTAGCACTTTTTACGCCGACGCCCCCTCTTTTGGCACAATAATTGCAATTCTATCCGTTATGTAACAACAGGCCCGTCCCCGTATCCGACCGGCACAGACATGGCCTCCTCAAGCTTACGCCTATGTTCACTCCACAACTCAACAAGGTCATTTCCGACAGCACCAGAATCGCCGTGACCCACAACTCTTCGGTCATCAAGCCCGAACACCTTCTCTATAGCCTTCTGTGCGAGCCGTCGAGAAAAATCATGACCATGATCGACCGTGTCTGCACCGACACCTCGGCCTATGAGCTGACCCAGCAGCTCGACAAAGATCTTTTCGAGATGGGACTTGCCTCAGAGCCCCCGGCCTCACAGATCTCAGCCAGCCCGATGTGCAACCGGCTCATAAAGCTCAGCATGCTCGAAGCCCGACTGCTTCGGAGCAAGGAAGTTGACATCGAGCACCTCCTTTTAGCTATTTTCCATAATCAAGAGATTAAAGAAATGAATTTCATGAAACCGTTCTCACGCGCCAACGTCAGCTACGAGGCCCTCTACAGACCGCTCGCCGATCAGGCCGGACTGACCCGCATGGGCGGCGACTTCGCCGACGAAGAAGATGACGACGACGAACCGATGGACGACTCCTCCGACAACGGACAGTCCCCCTCCGAAAGCCGCCAGCGCACATCGGCAACCTCCCGCGCCTCCTCTTCATCCCGCGCCACCGACACCCCCACACTCGACAAATTCGGCCACGACATGACACGTGCCGCCGAGGAAAACCGCCTCGACCCCGTCATCGGGCGCGACACGGAAATCGAACGCCTCGCCCAGATCCTCAGCCGACGGAAAAAAAACAACCCCATCCTCATCGGCGAACCAGGAGTCGGAAAATCGGCCATCGTCGAAGGTCTGGCACTGCGCATTGTCCAGAGAAAAGTTTCACGCGTCCTGTTCGGCAAACGCGTCGTCTCGCTCGACATGGCGGCGATGGTTGCCGGAACGAAATACCGCGGCCAGTTTGAAGAACGCGTCAAAGCCGTACTCAACGAACTGGCAAAGAACCCCGACGTCATTCTCTTCATCGACGAAATCCACACAATCGTCGGAGCAGGCGGAGCCCCCGGATCGATGGACGCCGCAAACATGCTCAAACCGGCCCTCGCAAGAGGTGAACTTCAGTGCATCGGAGCGCCAACCCACGACGAATACCGCAAAAACATCGAAAAAGACGGCGCCCTCGAACGCCGCTTCCAGAAAGTCGTCGTCGAACCGACCTCCGAAGAAGAGACCCTCGCCATCCTCTCGAACATCAAGGAGAAATACGAAGCCCACCACAACGTAACCTACACTCCTGAAGCGATCAAAGCCTGCGTCAGACTGACCGAACGCTACATGTCCGACCGCAATTTCCCCGACAAAGCGATCGACGCGCTCGACGAAGCCGGATCACGCGTCCACATAACAAACATCGTCGTCCCCAAGGAAATCGAAGATCTCGAAGAAGCCATCGAAGAAACAGCCGCCAGCAAAATCCAGGCCGCACAGGAACAGAATTTCGAAAAAGCCGCCGGCTTCCGCGACCGCGAACAGCAGCTGAGGCGCGACCTCGACACCGCAAAACAGCGTTGGGAAGATGACCTGAACACAAAGCGCGAAATCGTCGACGAAGACAAAGTCGCCGAAGTCGTAGCCATGATGACAGGAGTCCCCGCCCAGCGCATAGCCCAAGCCGAAGGACGCCGACTGAGGCTGATGGGGCCCGCCCTCAAAAACCTCATCATCGGACAGGACAGCGCCATCGACAAAATCGTAAAGGCAATCCAGCGCAACCGCGTCGGACTCAAAGACCCCAACAAACCGATCGGCACCTTCATGTTCCTCGGACCGACAGGCGTCGGCAAGACCCACCTCGCAAAAAAACTGGCCGAACAGCTCTTTGACTCAGCCGACACCCTTATCCGCGTCGACATGAGTGAATACATGGAAAAATTCTCCGTCAGCCGGCTCGTCGGAGCGCCTCCGGGCTATGTCGGCTACGACGAAGGCGGACAGCTGACCGAACAGGTCCGCCGACGCCCCTATTCCGTCGTGCTTCTCGACGAAATCGAAAAAGCCCATCCCGACATCTTCAACCTCCTTCTTCAGGTGATGGACGAAGGACGGCTGACCGACGGACTCGGACGGCGAATCGACTTCAAGAACACAATAATAATCATGACCTCCAACATCGGCACCCGCCAGCTCAAGGAATTCGGAACCGGAGTCGGTTTCTCTGTTCCTCGAGCCGACGAGAAGAAACTCGCCCACGGTGTCATAACCAAAGCCCTCCACAAAGCATTCTCGCCCGAATTCCTCAACCGAATCGACGACATCGTCATGTTCGACTCTCTCGACAAAGAGGCCATCTTCAGAATCATCGACATCGAGCTCGCCGGATTCTACCGGCGCATCGAATCCCTCGGCTACACCCTCCGGCTGACCGAAAATGCCAAAGACTACATCGCCGGAAAAGGCTATGACATCCAGTATGGAGCACGTCCCCTCAAACGCGCGATCCAGAAATATCTCGAAGACCCCCTCGCCGAAATCCTCATCGAAGGCGACCTCCCCGACAACACTGTCATAACCGTCGACTACGACAAAGACTCCGACAGGATCACAACCGCGACTGACATTCCTGACAGGACTGACACCCGCGACTGACAGTCGCGTTGACATAATTTCACTAAAAATGCCACATTTCGCATGTGGCATTTTTTTTGCTCGATTGTTACATATAAGTAATCTAAAAACATATTTTTCAACTCAGATATGACAACTCAAAAAGGCTCAATCGGCGTAACAACCGAAAACATCTTTCCCGTAATCAAGAAATTCCTCTACAGCGATCACGAAATCTTCCTGCGCGAACTCGTCTCTAACGCAATCGACGCCACTCAGAAACTGAAAACCCTCTCATCCTTTGGCGAATTCAAAGGCGAACTGGGCGAAATGCGCGTCAAAGTGACCGTCGACAAAGAAGCCGGAACCCTCACTGTCTCCGACCACGGCATCGGAATGACGGCCGACGACATCGAAAAATACATCAACCAGATCGCCTTCTCCGGTGCCGAAGAATTCCTCGAAAAATACAAAGACAACGCCAACGCCATAATCGGCCACTTCGGACTCGGATTCTACTCAGCCTTCATGGTTGCTAAAAAAGTGGAAATCGTCTCCCTCTCCTATAAAGAAGGCGCCGAACCCGTCAGATGGACCTGCGACGGATCTCCCGAATACACAATGGAGAAAACCGAAAAAGAATCCCGAGGCACCGACATCATCCTCCACATCGACGACGAAAACAAAAAATTCCTCGAACAGAGTGAAATCGACGCCCTCCTTAAGAAATACTGCCGATTCCTCTCCGTCCCCGTCGTGTCCGGATTCGAACAGGAATGGAAAGACGGCAAATATGTCGACACCGACCGCCTGAAAGTCATCAACGACACCGAACCGACATGGACCAAAAAACCGTCCGAACTGACCGATGAAGACTACCGCAACTTCTACCGCGAACTCTATCCCGGACAGGAAGATCCCCTCTTCTGGATCCACCTCAACGTCGACTACCCGTTCAACCTGACCGGCATCCTCTTCTTCCCCAAAATCAAAAACAACTTCGAAGTCACCCGCAACCGCATCCAGCTCTACTGCAATCAGGTCTACGTGACCGACTCTGTCGAAGGCGTCGTCCCCGAATTCATGATGCTTCTCCAGGGCGTGATCGACTCTCCCGACATCCCTCTCAACGTCTCCCGCTCTTACCTACAGTCCGACACTGCCGTCAAGAAAATCTCCGGCTACATCACCAAGAAAGTAGCCTCGCGCCTCGACGAAATCTTCAGAAACGACCGCAACGACTTCGAAAACAAATGGGACGACATCCGGATTTTCATCGAATACGGCATGCTGACCGACCAGAAATTCTGCGATGCCGCAATGAAATTCGTCCTCCTCAAAGACACCGAAAACAAATTCTACACCCTCGACGAATACCGCACCC
>JAIDJZ010000369.1 GCA_029051965.1 Paramuribaculum sp.
CGTGGGGCCCGGGGCGCGTGGGGTTCCGGGTTTCTGATTCCATGGGGAGGTATTGCCGGGCCGGTCTCATCGCTCAGGAAGTTAGGCTTCCGCACCGCGGCAATGGCACTGAGAAGTGATTCGGTCAATATCGACGACCCGGCCCTTATGAGCGAGCCGCGTCTGGCAATCATTCTTGGCACTGAAGGCGACGGGCTTGACAATGAAGTCATTGATGAAGCCGACTATACAGTCTGCATTCCGATGGCCCACGGAGTCGACTCACTCAACGTTGCGGCGGCATCGGCTGTTGCATTCTGGCAGCTCTCGCGCTGAAACCGATGCTCACCGGCAGGCTTTGGACGACAGCATCCGGTGGCCTATGCGGCAATAGAGACATTTGTGCTGCTCGCAATACTGCCGACGCATCTGAATGACAGACTGGGAAGTGAAAGCATCCCTCACTTTTATTCCAGCCCTTTCGAAAAGCCTCACGACATTGTTGGCCTCAGGCGGAAGCGACTGAAGCAATTCGACCGACCGGTCGGTCAGACGCGAATCGTCGCGCGACAGCCCATAGGCCATCTGCAGCGGCGCAACAGCATTTATCGCCAGACCGGCCACCGACGAACGGCTCAACGCACTGACGCGACCGGACACAGTCGCCCCGAAATTATAGTGCGTGGCCCAATACTCAGACAATTCCGGCGAAAACAGTTCGACCGCCTCGTCAAGACAAGTGACCTCAAGAATCCGGGAAAGCATGCGGAATCCCCCGGAAAGCATGGCGGCAAGTGTGGCAATCCGCCGATGAGGGAAATTGCCCGGACGCATACGCGACATTTTCCAGAGCATTCCTTCCGGACGTCGCAATCCGAACTTGTGTGCCAGAAAGTCATACTCCCGTCTCAACCGGCCGACATAGTCGCCAAAAGCTCCAGGAGCATCAAGCAGACCGCTCTGCCCGAAAAGCAGAGCCTCAACAGCAAGAGGAGTGTCGCTGTGTTTGCCGACAAACATCAGAGGCAGCGAAAGGGCCAGACGCTCAAAAGGCTCTCCATTAAGACCGAATCCCAAAGCGCGCGCGACAGTCACATAGGCCGCCGATTCCCAATCGCCCCGAAAACGCTGGAGAATCCCATTGATACGGTCCACTTTATCATAGATCCTCTCATAGGCAAGCGAATCGAGCCATGCCCCAAGATGAAGAGGCGGCATCGCTGCAATGTCGGCAGCACAGGGCATGTCAATATCAGAACGGCCCACAAGATCCCGATAATAGTCATGGAACTGAGGTTCGCACGGCATTCTCATCTGAGGGAGCGCCTCCCCGTTTGACCGCCGGATAATAGTGTCATCACGGTCAACGACATGCAGAATCACGGAGTCATAAGCCGGATCGCCGTCATGGCCGTGGCGATGCCAGTCGCTCGCCTTCACATGAATCTCGACATCGCCTACCCACAGATGTCCGTCAATAGAGATCTTCGCATTGAAAAAGTCAGGGCCAGAATCAGTGTTGAGACGTCCGGGATCAATTATGCTCACTCTCTGCCCGTCGACAGTGGTCAGATCATGCTGAATCCACAATCGATGCTGCCAAACATATTGCATCAGACGTTCCATCGCTACTTTTTGTTGAAGATATGTGCGCCCCGATACCGGAGGGTCCACTGCAAACTTAGCAAAAATCTATTGAATTTCAAACACTTTCCGAATAAAAAGTTTCAAAAACGAAAAGAGATCCGCAAATGACACGGCAATCAACATAGCGGACCGACAAATCACGTTCCCTATATGCGAGTCCACGGCCGCTTGATAATAATATCTATAGAAAAATTGTACGCATCAAATAATTAGCCTAACTTTGCATTGCAATGCCAAGAGAGGCTTTGCGCTACATTCTTTAGTAAACGATTTGCGTTTATTGCAATAGAACTCGATTCAGAAAACTGCCAATTTTCAACACAACGAGCTCAATGCACTGGACGCCCACTGCTTCATAGTGTCCCAGCGACACAGCAGCATGGTGGGCTTAGTGTCTTTGTACGTTGTGTGGGCATGGCAGTGCCTCTGAATCCTACAAGATGCAAAAGCCCACCACTGTTTTTTATTGGTCGGGATGTCGGCATGACAAAAACAAAACTCTTCCAATAACATAATCTGCAAAATGAATCAGTCCAATCAACCCTCCAGACATCCTCCAGACATCGTCCGATCTCGTCAGAATACGTCTCGCAACTCTCTCTCAACCTACTTATTTCTATAAAAATCCCATATCCCTGAATCATACCCCTAAAACCATAATTATCATGTCTTATCACATGCCCGCCGGCTTACAATTGAAATCAGACCGCATTCAGCTTGTCGACGCGTTGCGCGGACTGGCACTTCTTGCAATCGTTCTGCTTCACAATCTCGAGCACTACAATCTTTTCGGAGCTCCGGCCTCTTCGCCAGACTGGCTTCAGACCCTCGACAGAAACGTCACAGACTTCATCTATTTCATCTTTGCCGGAAAGGCCTACGCGACATTCTCGCTGCTCTTCGGACTGAGTTTCTACATCCAGATGCGCAATGCCCGCAAACGCGGATGCGACTTCCGCGCCCGTTTCGCATGGCGTATGCTCATGCTCGTCGGATTCTCACAGTTCCACGCGCTGTTCTACAACGGTGACATTCTGCTTCTCTACAGTGTCTGCGGCCTGATTCTGATACCGGCTTCATCATGGAGCAACCGCACGGTGCTGACAGTTGCTGCGATCCTGTTGCTTCAGCCCTATGCCTGGGGAAAAATCATCTATTCATTCATCGATCCGAACTATATCGACACCAACAGCCTTTTTGCCGTCTACAGTGAATCGGCCTACCGGACCGGTTCGACAGGCACTTTCCTGCAGACACTGGCCAACAATATCTGGAACGGTCAGCTCTACAGCAATTTCTGGCAGGTTGAGGCTGGGCGTCTCTTCCAGACTCCGGCACTGTTCCTGCTGGGAATGTGGATCGGTAGAAAGAAGCTTTTCGAGCGCAACCAGACGAATCTGAAGTTCTGGCGCAAGGCGTCATTCCTGTCCGCGCTGGCCATCGTTCCGCTTTACATGCTGAAAACCTATATTCCGCCGCTTGTCGACAATGTGACATTCCAGGCCTACTATGGCATTGCTATCCCGATGGTTTTCAACTTTTTCTTCATGGTCATGCTTGTCGGACTCTTCACGATGCTATGGTTCGCGCGCGACAATAAAGGCTGTCGCTGGCAGAGGCTACTGATTCCCTATGGCCGAATGTCGCTCACGAACTATATATTCCAGTCGATCATCGGCGTGACGGTCTACTATCACTATGGATTCGATCTTTTCGACAAGGTCGGCGCAACGGTTTCGGTTTTCATTGCGTTTGGAATATTCACCCTGCAGCTGATCTTCTCGCAATGGTGGCTTAAGACCCACAGGCAAGGTCCACTCGAATATGTCTGGAAGCGACTGACATGGATCCGCTTCAAAACGACACCGCAGTGTGAACTCAGATGAATCATGATTGTTTCACATCTGACGTCCGGTTTCGGAAAAATCAGAACAGGTTCCAATATATATATATAACCCATGAACGAAAGCAACCCTATCGAAACCCATCCCTGGGAACCGTTTACTCCTGAAGGGGCAAGGATTCTCATAATGGGAACTTTCCCGCCTCAACCAAAACGCTGGAGCATGGATTTCTATTACCCCAACCGCACCAATGATTTCTGGCCGATGATGGGGCTGATTTTCATGAACGACCGCAAGGCACTGCTCAATCCCGACGGCCGGACATTTGATCTTGTCAGGATCAAAACACTTCTCGCTGAAAAGGGGATCGCTCTCCACGATACATGCCGCCGGATCCGACGGCTAAAGGGAAATGCCTCCGACAAATTCCTTGAAGTTGTCGAACCGGTGCCGTTGCGCGAGGTGCTTCACACGATTCCGATGTGTCACACCATCGCCACCACCGGCGAAAAAGCGGCCGGCGTAATTGCGACTCTGACCGGCACTCCGATGCCCGGAATGGGCGAAATGGTCAATGCGGGCGGCGATCCGGAGATCTGGCGTATGCCGTCGACAAGCCGGGCCTACCCGCTGGCACTGGAGAAAAAAGCCGCCTGCTATGCCCGAATGTTCCGCCACGTCGGCATTCTCTGAGAGACTGTTTTAAATTGATTTCGAAAGAATAATCATGTCAGAATCAGCAACTTTATTGAGGCCTTTTTCCGGATGATTTTGAGAAAGGACATAAAAAGAGGGTGTGTCATAACGGCTCATCCGGGTCGTCGCCTGAGGGATTCAGGTTCGGTCATTGACGACAGT
>JAIDJZ010000037.1 GCA_029051965.1 Paramuribaculum sp.
GAAACGTCGTTGTTGTTTCCGTTCTGCAGACGACGGAAGCGGTTGCCGATGAGAGTCTGCAGATCACCTGTGTTGGTCTCGAGCATCACATCGAGGGTCACTGTCTGGGATCCGCCTTTGGGGATGTCGAAGTCGGAGCTTTTTTCGATGCGCATGAAACGGTCTTTGCCGTTGAGCTCGAGGTAGCCCGGCGAGGACACACCAGCTTCGGCCATGTCGAAGGATTTATATTCGGTCCATCCGGGATAGACGATCGAAGCTGTAATTACAGATCCGTCCTGAGAGTAGGAAATTTCGGGATTTCCGACAGCGGGCACAAAAACAGCCTTTCCGTCGGTCATTTCCCATTTTCCGGGTGTCGAGAAGAGATTCCAGCCGGAAGGTCCGTCTGCGATTACTTTTTCAGCAAGGATTTCGCCGATTCGGTTGACACCGGCATGGTTGAAGTGGATATATCCGCTGAAGTTGTTTTCATACTGCATTGCGCAGTCTTTAGTGTCGATGATCTCAACACCGTCGATCGCGGCTGCTGTTTCATCCTGAGCGTCGCGGACGTTCTGGCTGAAGTCGACAGATCCGGAAGGAGTCACGGCCGATTCGCCGGGTTTCACGACGTGGCCGATGTAGATTCGGCCGTTTTCAAATCCAAGTTCGGTGCGACAACGTTCGATGAGCCGCTCGAGGCATTCCTTGTAGTAGGCTTTGTCTTTGTTCTTATCGGCACATCCCTGCATCCACCAGATACCGGCCAGTCGCGGACGTTTTCCCTGTGCGAGCAGCGATTCGACCGCCGGACGGAACATGTTGGTATAGAAGTAGTCCCAGTTGTGGTCGTCCTGTTCGTTCGCCCAAGAAGAGATGAAGGATCCGGAGACACCGAGTTTGATCATGTAGAGCGGTCTGGAGGGATAGGCTTCGGCGTATCTGATGCCGAAGCTTCCTTCCATTCCGCGGCGTCCCTGAGCGCAATCAGTTCCGGAACCGACGGAATATGTACCGTAGCCGTGGATCATGTTCATTGCAGTGCGTCCGAGGGTGTTCTCATTGCGATACCAGAGGTCGAGCCATCCGGGCTGCACGTCCTGTGTCGTCCCGTCGACTACCCATCGGGCAGCTTCGCCGAGGGCGTTTGCTGCCTGGTTCTGCACCTGAGTGCTGCGATACCAGATTTTGAGGAGTCCGTTGTTATCGTCGGAAGAGTACCAGCTGTTCATTTCGGAGTCGATGTCCGCGTCGAAAAAAGCAGAACCGTCGGCATTGCTCTGTCCGATCGTGATGAAAATCGGGGCGTCTTTGTCGGATTCGGCATTTGGATCGTAGGTGTCGGCGCCGTCTGTCAGCCAGTCGAGAGAGAATCGCATGAAGTAGAGGTCGAAGCCGTCTTCACCGGGGAGGTTGCTGTCCCATTTACCTTCTTCGACGAGACATCCGATCGATCCGTCGGGGAGAACTGCGAGAGAAGAGTAGGCAGAGTATCCTTCGATGAGCTGTTTTCTGATAGGCCAGGTCTCGCCTTCGTCGTAGCTTAGAGAGACGCTGACGTCCTGACGGACTGAAGCGTGGTCGGGAAGGGAGTGGAGGATTCGGTTGCGTCCGTCGATCGACGGGAAGCGGATTATGTCACCGTTGCAACCTGGCTCGGGAAGGTCGCTTACCTGATAGGCCGGCGACCATGTCACTCCACCGTCGGTAGAGCGGGAGAAGCGTCGTTTTCCGGTTGAGCGGATGCTCATGAGGAGGTCGCCGTTGGCGAGTTCGATGATTTTCGATTCGTTTCCGAGAGCGTCGGCGGGGAGGTTCTGGGCTGCGTTTGCGACGTGCCATGTCTGTCCGAAGTCGTCGGAGTAGCAAGCGTAGCAGTAGGTTGTCACGCCCCATGTGTCGCTGCAGTGGGCGCTTGCGACAAACATTATGCGTCCGCTGCTGAGCTGGACGGCGTTGCCGGAGGAAGCGAAAGCACCACGCCAAGACGGCTGATAGACCTGATCGGTGAATGCGACGGGATCGGTCCAAGTCTGACCGTTGTCGGAGCTTATCGAGTAGTAGAATCCGGCACGGTTGTTTTTATTCGAATGCCAGAATCCGTTGTCGCCGGAATAGATCAGCATGAGTCGTCCGGTCTCACGGTCGGCGACAATCGCGGGGTCGCCATAGGTTTTACCGGTAGCGGAGTTGCCCTGTGCGACGATTGTCATGTCGCTCCAGGTGCGACCACCGTCGGTGCTTCGCTTTGTCACGATGCTGATTGTGTTGGGCAGGTCGCTGAGAGAGGATCCGCGCTGATCGGCAGCTGCGACGAGCGAACCGTCGGCCGCAACAATGAGAGCGGGAATACGATAGAATTTAGATCCGTTTTCATTCATGCTGAATACGGGGACTTTCAGGACTTCGGCGTCGCTGTAGGCAAACCGGGCGGCGAGGGTCGAAGCGCCGCGGATCGAGAAGGTCGCTTTCCCGTCGGCATCGACTGAGATTTCAGAGCCGTTGAGAGTCAGCGAACGGAGTTCGAAGTTGGCAGAGGGAATCGCACGGACGGTTATGTCCTGAGCGGTCGGGACTTCGTCGCCAGAGGCAACGACAGTTCCGTCGGCGAGTGTGACACGCAGTGTTCCTCCTTCGGAGGGGAGGATCGAAAGGGTGGCATATTCGGTCTGTGCGGATCCGTATTCGGGCCACTGGCCGGCGAGTGTGCCGTCGTGTCCGTTGCCTGTGATGTCGGGGACTGTCGTTCCGTTGATCTCGTCGAAGCTATAGGCGGCAATGATACCGGCACCGGCGAGCGGCGTCTCGGAATCGCTGTCGAGGGCGACCTGCGCGGCAGAGAGGGCTGACGAGTAGATGCGGACGTCGTCGATGCGTGCGTTTGCGAATCCGGCGATGTCTGAGAGGGAGGAAACGGTGTTGTCTTTCATGTTGTA